>NZ_JBLXXR010000029.1:0-21499 GCF_048513535.1 Rothia sp. CCM 9416
AAGCCCTCCAAAAATACGCTGATAGTTGGCTTGAGCAAGAAGGGGTAGAAGCTTTATTAAAATCTGCAAAATATTTATCTAATTTTTATCCTAAAGATTACACGGTGAGAACTTTCGCTGGAATGGTTAACGCTGCTTTTGGAACGGCTTCTTCACTAACCTCAGGTTTATTTTTAGAACTTGCCAAGGACACTAGGTTGGTTGATGAAGCAGGGCAATCGCTTTCACGAGGTGAAGGGAAATTATCTGTGAATGAATTCATAAGGTATATTTCACCTGCCCAAGCTACAAATCGAGTGGTAGTAAATTCTTGTGAGATATCAGGTACAAAACTTCAAAAAGGTGACACTGTTGTAACTTTAATTGCATCCGCAAACAGGGATGAGAATATTTTTGAGAGACCAAACCAAATAATTCCAGGAAGAAAAAATAATAGACATTTGGCATTTGCTGCTGGACCACATTTATGTTTGGGAAGGCGACTTGCAGAAGCATGGGGTCAAGAAGTCATAAAGCGCTTGGTAAATAATATGGATAAGTTTTCAGTGGATATAGATTCCATTCTCTACGCGGATAGCGCTACAGCAAGGAGTTTATCAAAGCTCCCTGTAGAACGTATAGTGTAATCTTGAGAGAGGTATCAATGAAAAAAAATAATGAATATGTACTTAAAGATTTTTGTCAGGTTGCAAACTGGTATTTTACAGATAAAATGAATTTAGTAAATGTAGCAGATAAACCTGACAAAAAGCTTCTACCGAATGGTGAAGCAGAAGAGAAGAAAATAGAAGAACAGAAAGGTTGATCATGACTTACGATCACATCATGTAAACAAAAGGAGGGCATGGCATTTATTTATGCCATGCCCCACTTTATTAAAATTTTCTATTCAATAGAGGAGAAAAATGCTTAGTGTTAATACTCATAATGATTGGGATCCATTAAAAGAAATCATTGTTGGATCTGCAGAAAATTATACTTCTCATGACAGAGAGCTATCTTTTGATGTATTCTTCCATGAAAATCTTTTCCGGTCGGATTGGGCCTATCCACGTCTAAAGAGTGCAACAGAATTTGATACGTCGTCAAGGTCATGGAAGATTAAAGAGAAATATGTTCAAGAACTCTCAGAAGACGTTGAAAATCTTGCAGGCTTGCTTCAAAGCTTAGGTGTTGTTGTGCATCGCCCTATGACTCTTCCTCCTGACTCTAATTTTATTTCTGGATTTGGTTGGCAAGCTCCTCCTGTTCCTGCATTAAATATTAGAGATAATACGCTTATCGTTGGAAATAGAATTATTGAGACTCCGCCAGCTATTCGGTCACGGTATCTTGAAACTAGACTCCTATCACCTATATTTAATGAATATTTTAAAAGAGGCGCTGAATGGGCTACTATGCCTCGGCCTATACTTACTGATAGGTCTTTTGATTTATCTTATGCTCGAGATACTGAATCAACTTTAGGAGGTCCTAGCGAACCTATCGAAAATCCTAAAGAGTCTCCTTTTGATTTAGGATATGAGATGATTTTGGATGGTGCTCAGTGTCTGAGGCTAGGAAAAGATATAATAATCAATGTAGCCAATGAAAATCATAGACTAGCAGTTGAGTGGCTAAAGAGATACCTAGAACCCGAATACACTATTCATACTGTATACAGAATGAGTGATAATCATATCGATTCAATGCTTCTTGCGCTCTGCCCTGGTGTATTTCTAGCGCGACACCCAGATATTAAAAAAATGATGCCGAAAAAATTTCAATCTTGGAAATATATTGTTCCACCTGAACCTGATAGGAATAGTTTTCCGCAGTATAATGATGATGATTTAGTGCTTACGAGTCCCTATATTGACTTAAACGTATTATCTATATCTCCAGAGAGAGTGCTAGTTAATGAATCATGCATAGGTCTTATTAGAGAACTTGAAAAGAATGGATTTGAAACAATTCCTGTGAAACATCGACACCGACGACTATTCGGGGGCGGTTTCCACTGCTTTACTTTGGATACTGTACGAGAAGGAACAATCGAGGACTATTCATGAGGCTTTTAATTGCGAATGATCTAGATGATTCTCTGCTTTATAAATATGATGTACGTGCATGGGCACATCGAATTATCTGGTTTGCACAGAACAACGATACCATCATTATGATGGATGAGCCTGACTACGATTATGTAGAGTACGTAACTAGAATAACTGGCGTTGAACTAAATACTCTAAAGTTTTTAGTTCTTGAAGGTCCAGGAAGATTTAACCGGAAGATGTTTGACCATCATTTGCTCCTTGACACTTCATTTATAGAGAAGATGAAGCATGTTATCTCAGATATTAATATTACTGAGGTTCATGCTCTCTGGAATTCTCCAATGATAAGTATTTTTCTTGAAAAAATTAACTTAGAAAAATTATGGAAAGGGAATTCGCTGTATAAACAGAATGGATCAGAATTTCTTAATAATATGGGAAATTTCAGGGCTATTTCTGGAGGTTCGAAGGCGCCGATCGCCGAAGGTGCCGTTTGCAAAACTATAGAAGATGCAAAAATTTTTTCTAAATATTACTTAGAAAAATATGATGCTCTAATGATTAAAAAGGCTCACGCTGGAGCCGGTGCCGGCAATATCCTTTTATCGAAGAAGAGTGCGATAGATGGAAGCCACTCTGGGAATAAACAAAGAGTTTATCTAACTGATAATTATGAAGAGGAACTATTTAAATTCTGGGATGACAAATGGGAATGGGTCTCACATAATGGGAGATATTCAGTTGTCGTTGAAGAATATATAGAAAATGCAAAATCATTATATATCGAGTATTTTTTAGATGACTTTAAGTGCGCCTTTGGTGAGGTAGGTGAGCTACATTTCAAAGATGGAAGGTTACATCATGAAGTAGTTCCAGCAAGAAATCTAAATAAAAAAATAGAAAGTGATATTTTGCGTTCTTCTGAAGAACTCGCAGAACGGTATAGGATTCTGGGGTGTAGAGGATACTTAAGCGTCGATTCTGTTATAGACAGTAACGATAGATTCATATTTACAGAGATTAATGCACAATTCACAGGATCTTCTCATTTATATGGTGTTATATCCAAAAATATAGCAAGGGCAAAAGAAAGAGGACTCCTGGTAACTCAGCTATCTACACCCGAAAACGTATATATTAAGGACTTTAACCATTTTATTTATGCAATTAAACGCAGCAATCTTCTCTATTCAGAAGAATCTAAAAAATATGTTTTACCTGTAACTCCATGTATCGGAAAATCAGGAACCATGATTGTAGCGGTTGTACATTCACTAGAGGAAGACCCTGAAAAGGTACTGATGGGTATAAATTACTAGATGTCAGAATTTGAATTTAACAATGAAATAGTCTATTCTAGCCAAAAAGCTATAAATGACTTATATAAAATTGCAGAAAACTATATTTATTTACAGTCAGGTGCTGATGAAAGAATTATACCTTTCGAAAAATACATATCCAGAAAAATAGAGATATTAATTGCAAGTTTTTTGAAGTCATATCCCCACGAGAATAGAAATACCCAAGATTTATTTTCTCGAATCGATAAAATTTATAGAAACTCGTTAAATTTTTATGAAGAGCTGCTTAGAAATTGTATCAAAGCCTCTAATACCTATAAATTGGGTGAGGTTCAAGGGTTTTACCCTGCGTATGGGGATACGCACAATGGCGGAAAAACTGTAAGCTTAGTGAATTTTAAGGGTGGATCCTATTTCTATAAGCCTAGGAACCTTTCGATTGATATTGCTTATTCTGAGTCAGCCGCAGCATTGTTTGGATACTCTACTGAACAAAATATATTAAAAATATCTGATTCTCACGGGCTCGTCAAAAGGGTTCCTCAATTTATAGATTTTAGCAGCAAGAAAAGTCTGAGTAGATTTTATTTTGAGTATGGCCGTGTATTTTCTTTTCTGTATTTGTTGTGTGCTTCAGATATGCATTCAGCAAATATCATAAATTCTCAGATAAGCCCAATAGTGATTGATTGTGAAACTTTATTGGACCCTCTGTCTAAAAATTGTAAAGATAATCTTAAAGAAATGATTTTAAACATAGGGGTAATTCCTGGTTCAATAGTTGAAAGATCTAATCAGGGGGAATCTGTAGACTTTAGCGCACTGGCTTTTAGAGCTTCTCCTCAAAAATCTTTTCGTCCGAGATTATATCTAGAAGATGGAAAGTTAAAAGAAGAGTATTTAGATATAGCTCCATCTAAAAATATTCCTTATATTAATAAAAAATCTATTCCACCTAAGTTCTTCTCATCAAATTTTGTAGATGGTTGTAGTAGTGTCTTAAATAACGCCTTGCAAAATAAAAATCAGTGGGTAGAAACTATCGCTGATAATTTTTCAAACTGTGTATCTAGAATCGTTCTTCGAGACACTCATATATACTCGAGCTCACTAGTAAGTAGTTTGTCTTTGACTGGCTTAGAAAGTGAGAGTAATAGACTTTATCGTGAGCTCAGTAGACAAGGAAATTTTGATGAGCGAATAGTATTTTCAGAGATTCAACAGATTGAAAGTGGTGATATCCCATATTTCAATGCAGGTGTGGATTCTTTGGATCTTTTAGGAAAAGGAATACGCATAAATAATTATTTTAATAAAACCGGTATTGACGTCTGTGCGGAGAGGATTTATGAATTGAGTCAAAAAGATATAGAAGATATTTCTTCGATAATTATTGATTCCTTTAATAGGTAATTTGTATATCTAGTGAATATTTTTAAAAATAATTCAGGAAGTACTAATAACACTAAGCACATTCTATACGGTCATTTCCTTTTATTTTTTATCGGAAGAAACCTGAGTATCATTGGCAGTTCCATGACACCCATAGCATTAACTCTGGGGGTGCTCTCTGCAACGGGATCTATTACTGAGACTGGAATTTTCGCTGCTTCAGGAATTATTCCCACGCTTATATTGATGCTTTTCGGTGGAATAGCATCTAACAGATTTAGTAAAGGGACAATTTTATTCTTTTCTCATATAATTAATTCGCTTTTGCTTCTATATATGGGCATACTTTTGATGAATAATAACTATGACAGAATATCAATGATTATTTTAAATATTCTGTCTGGTGCAATCTCTGGATTTACTTCACCCGCTTTACGTAGCATAATCCCAGATATAGTTGATCCAAGCAATCTACAGAAGGCAAATGCTTTGCTATCATCAAGTAGAAGCTTAGTTCGACTTGGGTCCCCTCTGCTCGCTGGAATTCTATTTTCTTCAGTGGGAGGAGGGGTTACCATAATAATTGATGCTATAACTTCCGCGATATCTGCAATTATCTTTTTGAATATTCCATCTTCGAGTATGCTCGAAAAAAAAGAGTCTATTTTGAGTTATCTTCGAGCGGATTTTAAATATTTTTTTACAACTAAATGGCTTTTGATATCTAGTGTTAGCTTTTCAGTTATAAATGCATTAAATGTTGCCCCTTTTCAGATATTAGGTTCTTCTATTGTCGTTCCTGCTATTGGTGCTTTCAGCTGGGGAATTATCCTTACAGGAAGAACTTTCGGGATGTTTTTATTTTCAACAATTCTATATAAGATTGATTTTAAGTATCCCTTGATTTATGGGAGAATCTTGGGTGGGTTAACAGTTCTTCCGTTGTTCGGGTTCTCCTTTTCCCATAATTTATTTATTTTAACTTTCTTTGCATTTATGGGTGGCATTGGTTTCTCTGCAATTAATATTACATATGATTCAACTCTACAAAGGAAAATTCCCAAAGAAAATTTGTCAGGGGTTATGGCAATCGATGATATTCTAGCATTTTCTGCAATACCAGTGATGCAGCTTGGTATCGGACCGTTAGCAGATCTTCTGGGGAAGGAGATAGTATCTCTTTGGTGTGGTATAGGAATGCTGATAGCTATATTATCTCCTTTATTATTTTATAATATGTTAAAATTAGACAGAAAATCTATGGGCGGTTAAGAATATCTATTTAGATTATCTAGTGAATTCTAGCTAAGTATTTTTCTGACAAGTGCACAACCTTCACATCGACTCATAAGTTTATCTCTCCCCTGCCACTCTCTGTTGCGCATACCCAATACAAAACCGCTTTCATAAATCTTTTGTCGCAACCTTGGGACACGCCCCGAGTGACCAACTGATCCTTGATGAAACAGGCGCACTTAGCACAGATGTGGTCGTGTGTATGTAAGCATTAAAATCAAAGGTGCGTCGCGTGATGTGTTAGTAAGGTATTTTGCGACTGCATTCCATTGGTAAGGATATGGGGCATCCTGTGCCAGTGGATTTTACGGCTTATACTTATTTTGGGTATACCTTAAATGAACACATCTCATTGCGACACAAGCTGTCCAGGTAAAGTTCCCTACACACTGATGGGCAAAATTGCTTTGAGAGTCTAGACTTTAATTAAACAAAAGCCTTGAAGGAATACCCATGAATCAAGACAACAACAAAACCGGACGAGGCAAAACCATTGCCTACATTCGCATCAGCAGCATTGACCAAAACGAAGTACGCCAGATTAAAGCTATCGACCCAGTGGATAGAACCTTTATCGATAAAATCTCTGGAGCGTCCAGGAATCGCCCTCAGCTTCAAGCAATGCTGGAGTACATCAGAGACGACGACCTCATCCTCGTCAAAAGCCCCGATCGGTTGGCCCGTTCCACTACCGACCTCCTGCATATTGTCCAAGAAATCAGAGAAAAAGGTGCCCAACTACGATTCATCGACAACCCAAATCTAAACACAGACACCCCACAGGGGGCCTTTATGCTAACAGTTCTTGGAGCCGTGGCAGAACTCGAGCGAGCTACAATCCGTGAACGACAAGCTGAAGGCATTGCTCTGGCAAAAGAACGCGGGGTCTACTCTAAACAACGATCACCTAAGCTGCGCGCAACAGACATAAAAAGAGCTCACGACCTGGTGTCACAAGGGGTACCGAAGACCCGTATCGCCAAAGACCTTGGTGTTTCCCGTACTACCTTGCACCATGCCCTAACTGGAACTGGTCGATATAAACCCGTAGAACCGGAAATAAAATCAAAAGGGGAGAATCTATAGATCCCAGCTCCACGGTTGATCAAATAACCTTTTCAAATCCTCCATATCTTCTGAAGACTTCGCAATAATCTCGTCTTTGATCAAAGGAACAACACAGTTATTCCATACGGCACGATGGGCATAAGGGCCAGGGCAAAAGAGAATAGCAAGAAGACGGATTTGGAGTAGGAGCGTTTCTACTGTCATTTCAGGTTCAGCAGATGCTTTCTTAATGATTTTCTTAACAAGCGTTTCTACCGTCTGTTTCAATACTGCTTCTTGCAGACCTTCTTGGTAATCACGGCTAAGACGACTGGTGCTTTTCCTTGTACTCTGTTGCTGATATGGAGCGTTACCTTTTTCTTCGTCGCGTGTTGCTTCAACGGAATTCCATACTTTCTCAGCAATAGCTTCAGCTACATCATCGATGAGTTGATTTGATGTTTCCAGCAACTCTGCAAGGATAGAAGCCAAAGCAGCGAGGGCATCACACCAAAAATGATCTGCTACGCGTCGGTGCTTCCCGGGAAACTGGAGGAGCAGGTTCTCAGCCGCTTCGCCAATCTGATCAGCTACCCACTCCATCTGATCACAGGTAGTAGGGTGTTCGATAAGCCAGTTAACAATGTCAATAGTGCGGTTAGCCTCGAAGAATGCGTTTGCATCGTCTTTACGGGGGCTGGTGCGTGATTGTTTGAGGCTCTCCTTTTGTTTCCTGAGTACTTCTTTTGCTCTGCTGCGTTGCTTTTTAGTAAGTTGTGCATCTGCTTTTTCTACCGAGTTCCGTTGAGAGACCTCTTTAGATAATGCTTTAGCCCAACGAATGCGAGCTTTAGCCCCGTGGTTTCCATGACCGCAGGTACATACGCATCCACTACCTGTAGCATGCTGGCAGGAACTGCTTGAACATTTAACCATTGCTTGGTCTCCTCTCCCTCTGCTAGGAGTCGTTAGTCGATGAGAACAGTTTCGGCTATTTTTCTGCGATTTCCTTGAAAGAAGAGCCTTCAGTGTTTAACCCCGATCGTGAAGCAAGAAGAAGACTCACTTCGGATAGTTCTTCGTAGGTAGTGTTATGAACAATGGGGACGACACGGTCTGTACGCAGAAGGGCGGAAAGCTCTTGTTCTGCGATTCCTTCCGCATCGATACTTTTGTAGAAGGCAGGAGTGACGAGGATGATTCCTACACGTGAGTCTCTTAACCCTTTATCAATGGAGCGCGTGAGCGATGTTCCGAGTTTGATGTCTTTTTCGCTGAACCAGACACTTACTCCTTGTTCCTCTAAAGCATCATGGAGTTCTTTAGCTACTGTGGTTCGATCACCCCAAGCGTGGCATAAGAAGACGTCTCTTTTATCTGGGTACTTTTCAGCCTGCTTAGCGGCCTGTTCATGGACAGGCTTGAGAGTGGCGTATTCCTGGGACGAGAGAGTGGTAATTGTTCTGGTGCGGAAGGACCTTTGAGTGCTAGATGACGAAGTGCTGGCGGGGGTTGGGATGGTTCTTCTTGGCATGGAGCCGTAAGTGGGGTAGCGATTCGTAGTGTAGTAGTAAGTGTTTTTGCTGCAGGCGGGGCAGTTCGCGCGACCGCTAGCAGTTCGGTGTCCCTGTCGAGGGGCTGCACATTGTATCACGTCACAATTATATACGCATGTTTCGAAAATTTATTCGATAATTAGGCAGTTTCTCTGGTTTGTTCTAGGAATATTCGATTTTTCTACTTGCTATACCTGCCTAGCAGCCATATCTGCTAAGCAGTGTTCGACGCTGGCCTGGGCAGAATTTGGGTTTGTCTGGCAATGCTCAGAACGCCAGACAAACAACTCCAAATTCCCTCTTCACATAAGCTAGCCATTGAAAACATCTGGAGTCTGCTGACCCGGCTTGGCCACCCGAATCTCAAACTCCTTAGATTCCTCGACTGAAAGAGGCTCCACCAGGAATACCTTGCGGTTTTCATAAGCGATGTTTTCAATCCAAGCAATCACTCGGCAAACCTGATGCACGAATCCTCCAGCGGATGAGATGATAAGGCCGTTTTCGCGGACGAGCCGATCTCGAATATCATCCCCACATTTCCAGAAACCGGTAAAGAACCACCCCTTCTCATCTAGTCCTTCAAAACCTTTATCTGCAGCGATGCGGTTCCATCGAGCAATATTTTGCAGACGCGCATTTAACTCATGTGAACCTTGCCGCCTGACATGCTCAAGACTGATGGAGTCATTGAGATAGAGGCTTCCGCCCATTTTCGCTGGATTGATAGCTGGCCTTAGGATGAGCTCATCTGTGAACTCGAAATTATTGACGGGCCGCTGCGCGAGCTCTTGAGCGAAAGCTAGATTCATCTTCTTGCCAATGCGAGCTTGGGGGAAAGCATCACGCACCTTAACTGCATTGTCGCTGGATGTTACTGCGGTTCGTGCAAACTCTACCAAGGTGCCGATTCCGCGAGTTTCGGGGTTTATCATTTGGTGTCCTTCAATATAGGTTATTGATTACTAACTACTATACACGTCTGTTGATAAGTGTCTAATGAAAGTGATTCAAATCACAAAATGTCGAAGGTTGAATCTAGAGCACCTAAAGAAGCTACCCCCCAGCCATCAAAGGACTCATGACCCTAGAACACGAAGAAGACTAAGCACCCAAAAAACACCACCCAAGAACAAAGAACAAGCACAACCAAGCAAGCCACACACAGACCACAAAACCACCAAGGAAACCATGATGAAAGAACCAGAACACTACCCAAGAACACACACCACCACTAAACTAGAAAACAGAGAAAAACAACAGGCACGTATGCCAAACATAGTTTGGGATGCCGCCCTGTGACAAAAACGCACACCAACCACGGGCGAAAGGAGGTCAGAAAATGAAAGGCGGAATGGTCTTCTTCAAAGGCACCGGCGGACAAGCTGCACGGCGCTACCTCGAACAAGATACCCAGCTAGCAGCCAGCGGTTACTACACCGAAAACAACCAGCTCCTAGCCACCCGCACCGCCTACAGCTCCGATGGGACTATCGAGGATATTCAGCTTCTGACCCCCGAAGAATACCAAGGGTGGGTTGAGTGGATTGACCCGCGCACCGGCGAGAAACGAGGCACCCTCAAAGAGCGCGTTCACCCGGTCACCGGCAAAACTGAGCAGTCCGTCATGTTCGTGGATAAGACCATCAATGCCCCTAAATCTCTCTCCGTCCTAGCGGCCATTGACCCGCAGTTCACCACCGTCCTAGAGCGCACCATGGGCCGAGCTGCCGAAGCGATCGGACGCTACCAAGTACAGAACCTGCACACCCGCATCATGAGCCAGGGTGTGCGCTCATGGGTGCCTGTTGAACGCCTAGAATCAGCGACCGTAGTGCATAAGACCTCCCGCGAGGGTGACCCCTTTTGGCACTTGCACTTCCAGACCCTGAACCGGGTCTATGCCGGCGGACGCTGGCGGGCACTGGATACCGCCGAGCTGGTCAAGCACAACGCCACCCTCAACGCCCTGGGCACCGCCATGATCAACGGGGATATGGAGCTTCGGGCCTACCTGATGGAAGCCGGATACACCCTAAACCCACGGACCGGGGAAATCGAAGAACTAGCCGGGTTCGTGGAGGACTTCAGTAAACGCAACGCGCAGATTAACACCCGCAAAAAAGAACTCATTGCCCTGTGGGAAGCAGAGCACCCCGGCCAGTCTATTGGCGTGGACTTGATGAACCGTATTGACCATCAGGCCTGGGCTGATACGAGAGTCGATAAGACCAGTGAGAACAGCGCTAATCCCGAGAAATGGGCTACCGAGCTAGCTGATTTAGGGTTTGTTGCCCCTACCCCCTCTGGTCGTTCCACGCGCTTTAATTCCTTGCGGAACGCCGATAGCCTGGCCCCCGGTTTTTACCACGACGCTGCCACCCAGGTTCTAGCGGTGCTTTCAGAGCAAAAATCAGGGTGGTCAGTAGCTGATATCAAAGCCCAGGCGCTGACTTATTGCGCCGAAAACAACGTCATTGCCCCCGCTGTAGGCCTTGAAGACATTACCAGGCGCATTGTGGACGTTACCCTCAGCCGGTGTGTGCTCATTAACCCGGATATTGACCCCTACCGGGCACCAACGCACCTGCCCTTACTGACCTCACAGCAGGTTGTAGCCACCGAGTCCACGCTCTTTGACTACACCAGCGCCCTGGTCGCCCGTGAAATCTCGTATGAGCTCTCCTATAGCCCCCTAGCGAAGCCCTTGAAACTGGGGGCGCACCAGAGCGTTGATGAGCGCGTTCTTACCAGGCTCTTTAGCTCACGGGTGCTCACCGATGTTCAGGGCAAGCGCCTGAGCATTCCCACTGACCCGGCGCACCGTCAGGCTCTATCTGCGATGGCTGGAACCCACCAGCTGGTGGTGGTGACGGGGCCTGCCGGGGCGGGTAAAACCACGCTACTCAAAGCCTCAAAAGCCGTTGTTGAAGCCCGTGGGGCACGGCAGTTCATTGTCGCGCCTTCCGCTAAGGCCGCCGAGGTTGCCCAAGCAGAAACCGGGGCGCAAACCAACACCGCCCACGGTCTGCTCAAGGCCTTCGGATACGGTTTTTCTACTGACGAGCAGGGGGTAACGACCTGGGGCGAACCAGATAAGGGGCATCGAGTCCCGCGAGCATGGGCTTTGCGTCCGGGCGATCAGCTGGTGGTTGATGAAGCGGGCATGCTGAGCCAGGATGTGGCTGTGCGCCTGCAAGAAATCGCCCTGAAAACCGGTGCCCAGCTGGTAGTGACCGGCGATTATGCCCAGCTATCGGCTGTTGGACGCGGCGGGGTACTGCAACAGTGCGCCCAGATGAGCCCTGTGACCACTGACCTTGAGAGCGTCTGGCGCTTTAGAACAGCTACCGGTGAGGTAGATGAAGCCTACGCCCAGCTGTCCTTGAAAATGCGCTCCCGCCATAACGCTAGGGCTATCTTTGATGAGCTGGTAGCCCGTGGTGCGGTTGTTCTGCACGCTGATGAAGCCAGTGCCCAGCACGCTTTATCTCAGCAGTGGCTGACCAACCAGCAAGCCGGGCACAGCACTGTAGTTTCAGCAAGCACTAATGAGCTGGTGGCTGGTGTAAACGCTGAGGTTGCGCTCTTGCGTGGGGTTAGTGGGGATACTGCCTATGCCCGGGATATTGAGGCTGGCCGGTTCGTGCAGTCGATGGAGAGCCAGGCTATTACGGTTGGCGATATTGTCCGCACCCGTGAGAATAACCGGGAGCTGGGTGTGCTTAACGGTAAGAGCTATGTGGTGCGGGGTGTCACTGAGGGCTTTGTGCGGGTGCAGTCCACTGGTAAGGACGGGGTGGTGCATACTTTGCCGGTGGAGTATGTGGCTTCATCGGTGCAGTTGGGGTATGCAACGACGGTGCATAGTTCTCAGGGTATGACCGTTGATAGTGCTCATTTGTTGGTGACCGGCCATACGGATGCTGCTGGTGTGTATGTGGGTTTGACTCGTGGGCGTTTTGAGAATGTGGTGCATTGTGTGGCTGTGGATTTGGATGAGGCGCGTGAGCAGTTTGTGGAGGCGATGAGACGTGAGCGGACTGATGCTGGTTTGGGTGCTGTGGCTGAGGGGCTACGACAGATGCTGGTTGGCACTGACTTAGAAACCAAGAGGCCTGAAGAGTATCCGGTGGTAGGCCATGTGGCAGATATGCGTGCTGGTGATGGTCTGGTAGCTGGGGGACGAAAGTATTTGGTGGCCGGTACTGATGGGCAGGGCACTATCTATGCTGTGGGGAAGAACCGGGGCGGTAAATATGCCGTGCAGATTCTTCAGAAGCCTGCTGGTGAGGCTGTAGACATGGTTCCTGGTAGCGCGGTGCCGCTTCCTCCTGGCCTTAGTACAGATATACAGAAGTACAGAAAGCAATATGTGCAGGCTCGTCAGGCCCTACGCTTTGTTCAGCAGACCCAGGACTGGGTTAAAGCTGTGCGCTATCGGCCCCAAGATCTTCTAGAACTTACCCAGGCGCATCAGCACCTTGATACAGCGCGTCAGACAATGGAGCAGGCTCAGCAAGTTGCAGAAACAGCACGCGAAGAATACTCTCACGCCCGCCGTGACTTCGAACGTCAAAGAGGGCGAGCAGAATACGAGCTAAAACAGGTTCAACAGCGCAGGGACAGCCTGGGATTCTTCCAGAAGATGGTTAGCTCCAATATTCCGTTACGTCAGGCTGAACGCGCCCTTGATGAAATCACGGCACAGGAGCCTTCAACGGCACAAGTGCAGCAGGCTAATGCACAGTTAGCTCAGGCTCAAGAAGGCTATGAGCAGGCTCAGCAGCGTTTGGTGCAGGCTCAAGAGGCGCTAGGGCAAGCTCCTTTACTGGCTGGGGTGAGTTCTGCTGCGATTGATCAGCAGGGGGTTATCCATGAGCCTGATTATCAGCGGATAAACGCTCAGGCTAAGAAGCAGCAACAGGAGGCTGTGCAGGTGTTGGGGCGTCTTACTGACCGGAGGCTTCCTGCTCAAATGTGGTCAAAGGATGCTCAGGATCGGTTAGCTCATTCTGCTCGTGTGGCGAAGGCTGTGTCTGCTCGGAGGGCAGAGGTGAATCATGTTTCTTCACCGCGTGGGCGGGATTATGACCGTGGTCGGGGGCCGGGGCTGGAACGCTAGATTCAGGGGATTGGCCTGGTGTGGGGTGTTTGTCTTTCCCGGTAGCAGCCCATTGTCTCTCTTGGTGTGCTGGTGCTGTCAAGGGCGGGCTGCGCCCGTCGCTGGGGCGATTCGCGTGCCGCTCACCCTTGACAGCACCGGTACACAAAGAGGGGGGCGCTGCCTATCACTGGGAAAGCCGCACTCCTGAAATACGCCGAAGATAACGGCCTAATGACAATCGCAACCAAAAATCTACCGCAGTTGCATCTTTACCCCCGTTAGGGCTTTTGCTTCCAGCACTCAATAACTTGCGATTCATTCGCCAGCCAACTACCTAGCTGAGGGTCAATAGCTGCTACTAACCGCACCGTAGCTCTATGAATCTCAGGTACTCCCATATTCAATAGACTTTCATGATGGGCTACTCGATTCCGTGCTACATGCATCTGTGTTAATCGATAAGAAATCACATACGGGTTCGGCTCATAGGGGAAAGCTAAAGACAAAGCCTGGTTCCAGAGGTCTAATTGTGAGTTTTTAGTACGTACCTGGTCACGGTTAAGAGGATTACTCGTGTTCAAACGCCCATCAGGTAGCAAATGTTTCCAGGTGCCTAAAGTGATATGAGCGAGGACATCATCATGTGTAATTGCAGCGCCGTGCCTGGGATGGGAGAGAACTCTAGCGTTGAGGTCTTGTTGGGCTCTGAAGAAGGCGGTGTCGTATTCGGAAATTAGCCTATTACCGCGTTTTGAGAAGATGAGGTTTGCGAGTTTCTGAGAGGGGTGTTTAAGCCATTCTTCGGACCCTCCACTTGGGCGGCGGCGGGGATCGCGGCGGTGTAGTGGGGCACCTGTTTGATTATGGGTAGCGCCGGGGTGCTGGGGCTGTTTGAGGTTCCAGGCGCGTAGTTGTTGGTCGATGGCTTCGCGGATGAAAATTTCTGCGTGGCCGATAGCTTTATTCATCTCTTGGGACAGTTGGCTGTTCCAGAGATAGAGTTCTCGCTGTTGTGCAGTAGTAGGACGGGCGCTTTTGTAGGGTGCGAAGCGTTCGGCTGCCATGTAGTTTTCAAAGCTGAACATCAATGGGGGTGCTCCGTCTCTGTGTGCGCTGAGAGTGATGTTACAGGAATCTAGTTTAGGTTCTGGTAGGCTAAGAGACAGAAACCGAGCCACCAGCTTTCATGCTGGTATCTAAGAGACTCCGGTGTATTTATCGAGAAATGCTCCCTTGCACGCCTCTTCTAGGTGTGTGAGGGCTTTCTTTTACCTTGATTCGATACTGCCAGATAGGCAGTAGGCTCCCGCTGCGGGATGAACCCGCAGCGGGAGCAAAAACGTCTCCAGAAGAGTTTTGCACTAGGTGGTAGCGCTACCGAAGCCCAAGAATCACCTATTGCGAGCATGTCATAGAGCACTGACCGAAAAGAAGATGCGGGTTATAGGCAGAAAAGTGTGTCCCCAACACCCCCACAACCCAACAACCACAAAACAACCAACCCCACAAATTAGCCCCACAAGCTAACCTAAACCAAGTGAGCCCAAAAACCCCACCTGCCTGATATGCAACCAACAAACCAAACGCAACGGCACCACCAACGCAGGAACCACACGCTACCGCTACACCCACTGCGGCGCCAGCAGAACCATCAAACGCCCCACCAGCACACGCAAACACCAGCTAACAGCCTTCATCACCTGGCTCACCAGCAAAAACACCCAGCAACACACCACCCTAGGAGCTGGAAGAACCTTCCGCGCCAATACCGCCTGGTGCTGGAACATCACCCCACCGCTCAAACAAACAGGCCAAATCCACCACGAAATCCAACTCGACGGCATCTACATCAGCAACATGGTCTGCATCATCGCCTACAACCAAACCGTTGGTGTCATCGACTACCAATGGGCTAAAAATGAGAACACCGCAGTCTACACCGCCCTACTCTCACGCATACCAGCCCCAGATGTAGCCATCGTAGATGGCGGTGCTGGCTTTGCCAGCGCCGCCAAAACATGCTGGCCAGAAACACGAATCCAACGCTGCCTAGTGCACATTTACAGAAACACCAGAACCCTGCTCACTAGCGCCCCACGCACTGAGGCCGGCAAATCCTTACTGAAGATTTCTAGGGCTCTTCTACGAGTAACTAGCTTGGATGAGGCAGCGATCTGGTCAGCTTCTTTAGCGTCCTGGCACGGGCAGTATCAAAGCTTTATCAAGGAAAGAACCTGGTTAGCTGATGGCTCCTGGCAGTACACACACCCGCGTGTGCGTACTGCCTACAGGAGGCTTGAGCGTTTGATGAAACAGGGTCTTGTGTTTACTTTTCTGGATCCGGATTTGCTCAGGGAAGGTCCTATTTCTCGTACCACGAATCAATTAGAAGGTTATAACGCGAAAATTCGGGCGATGTTGCGCGAGCACCGTGGAATGCCGGTGGAGCATCAGTGGCGGGCGGTGGGTTGGCTCTTGTGGGTGGATGCTGCTTGGGGTGCCAGTGTTGATGAGGTAATTAGGTTGGAGCCGGTGCCGGTGGTTGCTCTTGGTGGTCGGAGGAAGGAGGCTGTTGTGGGGCGTTCTTTGGATGAGTTGCGGGGTGTGTTTGTTGTGAGTGAGGGTGTGGCGGTGCGGCGTGGTTGGGGTGGTCGTGGTGGGTGACGCGCCCGGGGTGGGACGCACTTTTCTGCCTATAACCCGAAGATGCAGTAAAGTAGTGGCCAAGAGATTTGTTAAATAACGAAAGCCCCTCTTGCAGGAGGGGCTTTCTGTAAGAATAGTCGATGACCATCTTCCGCCAAGATGCATGGTCATCAGAGAGGAAACCAAAATGGGTGCGAACCAAAGAAGGATTCTCTGTGTATAGCTTACCAGCACCACGCAGGGGTAGCGCAAGGGCACGGGCCAACGCCACACTCTTTGAACTCATCAAAGCCCGCCCCACAGGCACCTACTCACCAGAAAACGCCTTGCCATGGCTGAAATACGTGAGAGAGAAATATTTTTCTACGCTCTCAGCGACCACCACCAAAACAGCCCAAAAAATCGTTTACTACATCGCCTACCGCTACAGACTCGGTGAATACACAGCCCAATTCACCTACGTAGAGATCGCCTCTCACATCGGCAAATGCCCCAAAACCATCCAACGCTACATCCACCAGCTCATCACAAAGGGCCTGATCGCTGTGGTGCGCCCTGGCAAGTCCGCAGCTCACTCCCAGACCCAGGCTAACGAAGCGCCTATCTACACCTTGCTTCTACCTGCTGTTAAAAATGTCCACCCCTTAAAAACTTTTAAGAAATCTGTTAAGTCCTTAAAGGACAGCAGGAAAAATTTTCCTCTGACAGCGGTAGTTGAGTCTGCTGCTGACCGTTGGGCAGCGACTGAACGGCTCAAAGAAGAGGTGTTGGATCTGCGGAAGGTACCTACTGTGCTGCTCGTGAAGCACCTGAGTAAGATTTTTGCCGCTGGGTGGTGTGTACAAGATATCGTTCGAGCTTTAGAACAGGATTCTGAGGGCGTTCTTTACCAAACCCGTGGTGCCGGTGGTATGCGCTCTTGCCTGGCCTGGCTACATATTAGGATCAACGCCTGGAAGCACGATGATGGTTCTTTGCCCCCTTCTCCTACTCGTCTTCGGCGTAAGGAAGCTGAGGCTGAGCGTGAGCGTCTGATTCAGCAGCAGAAGCAGATTCTTGAGGAGATGAATAGGCCGAAGGTTGTGCCTGTGCAGGGTCTGAGCCAGGTGCGGTTGATGCGTGAGTATTTGAAGGTGAAGAGGTTTAAGGGGGCTGTGGAGGCTGCACGGTTGTACCCTGAGCAGGCTCAGCTAGTTGAGAGCTAGTAAAGGGTAGTTAGGCTATGTGCTCCCAGGCTCTAGGGGTGATAAAAGATCGCCCTTGAGATATAACGTGGTGCTAATAATGCGTTTGACAAGTACAAACGTAAAACATATAAACATAAATCTGTATAGCTGTACTTACAGTAAGCTGTAAAAACAGTTATACTGATATGCATGACCTACTACATTGGCATACTCAACAGCAAAGGCGGCGTGGGAAAAACAACCACAGCCCTACACCTAGCCCAAGCCCTAGCCCCCCAACACTCAGTAGAACTTTGGGACGCTGACCCTCAAGGATCAGCAACAGACTGGGCCTACACCACCGAAGAAAACGGAAACCCGCTACCCTTTACCGTCACCTCAGTAAACCACCGCGAAATCACCCGCAAAACAAGCACCACGGACTTCGTCTTTATCGACACCCCACCAGGAAACAGCCAAGTCCTTGATGCAACAGCTAGCCGCAGCAACATGCTCATCATCCCTACCAAACCAGCAAGTTTGGATATGGCACGAGTTTGGGCCACCCTTGATTCCATCCCACCCACCCTGCCAGCTATCGTATTGCTCACCCACGCAAACCCCAGAACAATCAGCTACCACCAAGCCCTAGAAGCCCTGAGCGAGGCTAAGATCGCTGTCTTCGACACCCCTATCAAGGCACTAGAGGCTATTAAGAACAACGCTAATACCTACCCTAAAGACCTGGCAGGCTATGAGCAGGTCGCTGCTGAACTACTGAATCTAATTGGAGAGTAAAACATGAGTGAAAAGAAGAATCTAATGACCCGCGTGGCTGTGCCTGCTTCGGTGGCTAAGGCTGATTTTAAGAAGTCTTTTGCGGTAGGGGAGTCAGCGCCAAAGAAGCAGTTGACGATTAAGCTGGATGAGACACGGCATCGGAAGTTGAAGGTGCATGCAAGCCAGAATGGAACTACAATTACAGAGCTGATTAGTGGTTACATTGACACTCTATAAATATGTAAAGCCATTCATCTGTATATAGATAGATGGCTTTATTGTTGTTTTTAGGTCCTGGCGCGAGAGCTAGGTTTCTATCGGCACGCTGGCGCTCTCCCTGGTGCCCGGCCTATGCCTCAACGATTCTGAGAACAACCGCGATGCCGTGCTGGAGGCTATCACTAACAACTACGATAAGAACCTCTCCGCGCATGAAGAGGTAGAGCGTCAGCGCGCAGAGACCCGCGACGTGGCACCCCGCGTTAGCATCTACAACAACCTGGCTGAGAACTCTATGAAGCAGTCCTACGCAACCATGTTGCGCCAGGAAGTCGGGGACACTCTGGCAGAGAAGATGATTAACGCCGGGGCTTACGGGGCCCTGTGCTACGAGCTGGATGAAGTCTACCGTGCCGGTTTTGACCCCCGTGATGCTGTACGCCAGGCCTTCCCCACTCGCGGGTTCGAGGACGCCCACGATGCAGCAGCCGTCATGCAGTGGCGTGTGAAGCAAGTGCGCGAGCACAACGAGGCACTACTTGAAGAACGCATGGCCCGCCCGCTAGGTGGCTACTCTGATGGCACACTGGCTAAGATGATTGCTCGCGCTGAAGCCAACCTGCCGAAGAAGCCTGATAGCGCCAACCTTGAAGATGCCAACTGGGCTGACCGTCCCTACGCTCTGGTGAAGACCGAAGAGCTACTCGAAATACGTATGAAGACCTTTGCCCTGTTGCGCTCTCGTGAGGACGCCAAAGACCCCTACATCGACGATTTGCGTCAGAACGCTTATGCAATGGATAACGAATGGGTGCGTCGTGCACAGATGGGCCCGGAGCAAAAGGCCGTGGAACAGTTCGTCCGTGGTGAGAAGCACCGCGACCATCTCTTCACCATCGTCAAGGCGCTTAAGAGTGAGTAGCGTCTGCGTAGAACCGCACTCAAGACCGTAGAAGATGCCGGGTACAAGACCCCGGCCAAGGACGCGGTACGTGCGGGGGTCTCGAACCACACCGTTGATCCGTACTGGGCTACTAACCCGATGGTCAAGCCTGAGAACAAGGCCCTGCTAGCGTCTCACCGTCAGCAAATCGGGCAGCTTATCGAACTGCGCGGTAAGCAGCTAGCTGATGAACGCCCGGAGTGGGTCAAGTCTCTGGGCGAGGTGCCAACTTATCCCCGTGCGGCCAAGCGCTGGTACAGGATCGCCGGTGAGATTGAGGCCTACCGCAACCAGTACAAGGTGCCTGCCGGTGAGGTTGTGGCCATTCCGAAGAAGTACCAAGAATCGGAACGTGGCCAGTACCTGCAAGCCCAGATGGTAGCAATGCATAAGAGCTCCCGCCTGTCATCGACTCTGCTCTCTGCTGAAGAGTCCGCAAGGATTGCACAGCGGGCCGTTCATGTCCAAGAGACGCGCGAGAACCGGTCAGAGGTTGAGTACGTCCTTGATGTGCAGAACCGTGACGAGAAGGTTACTCATCTTAAGGAGCAGGTCAGCTCCTTTGATGAGCAGCTTGCGAATCTGTCCGTTCAGAGCGATGAGGTAGCCCGTAAGACCCGTGAGCTAAAGCAGCTGGTGGAAGAGCTTACGCCCTTGCAGCAGCAGTACCGTGTTGAGTTGCTCAAGGCTCAGTCTGATGTGTTCTTTGATGCGAAGAAGGCCTACCGCCCGGTCAAGGAGGCTAAGGCAGCACTGGAGGGTGCTAGCTTCTTCTCCCGTGCTAAGGCTGCGCGTCAGGTAGATGAGGCCACGGCCAAGTTTGCTGCATCCTGTGGTGGGTTCACTACCCTTGAAGAGGTTGAAGCGCAATGGGTGCCTGCCCAGGGTGTTGTGCGTGAGGCCAAGGAACGGTTTGGGCTGAACCAGGCGACCTTGGTTCAGGTTAAGGAGCAGCTGGAGCAGTTAGAGCAGCAGGGCCAGGAATTGAAGCGAAAGATAATGAAGGCTCGTAGCTCTCGCAAGGACGCTTAGGTGAAGCTAGGTAAGTTGCAGGAGACGGTGCAGGCGCGTCAGCATCGTAGCCCTCAGATTGCTGTGGCTCTTGATGCTCAGGCCAAGCGTGAAAGCGCCGCTGACCGTTTGAACCGCTAGCATGATAGGAACGGGAACGTTATCTGTTAAAGCGTTTGTCAAGGCATTAGTTATGAATGATGTCATTACCTTCATAAATGTGGGGCGTGGGCAGAGTTATCTTGCGGCCTGTAGCGAATTGATGATTGTTCATGCTATGGGAGGGCATGGCTGGGTGCGTGCTTCATACAGTCGCTTTTTTGTCTGCAGGTATGAGAAAGGCAAGTCCGAATTTTCGATCTCCAGTGCTAGAACTGTAGTTATTTATCCATAGGTATGGCGTGTCCAGCCAGAGATGTTCTGGAACACACGTTATTATGAGTCTAAAATTTAAAATATGATTAGGTGATTATATGGATAGTTATGAACCTCTATCTCCAGAGAACTTAGTTAACCCGTATCCGGCGTATGAGTGGTTAAGAAGTCTGCCAGGCTTGTACTGGCATGAAGGTATGCAGAGCTATGTTGCTTCGAGATACGTTGATTGCAAAAAAGTATTGAGTGATAACAGATATTTTGCAAAAGATCGACGTCGGATTGGTCAAGATATCCCTCCTGAGCGTATGAGTATCCAGACTGAAGACCCTCCAAATAGGTTAGGGCTACGGCAAGATTTTAGAAAGTCAATTCATTCCTTAGATTTATCATCTATATGTGAAGAATCTGGGGAAAGATTTGAATCCAGACTTCTAAGTCATACAGGAAAGTTTGACTTTGTTGAAGAAGTCTCGAGAATCTCAGCATTAGATATGACTTCCTCAATTTTTGGTCTTAGTGAAGAGCAAGTCAATGACTATTTCAAATTAAATTTAGATCTTACAAGAGGACTAGACGCTGGTCTAGACCCGGCCCGTCTTGAAAGAGGAATCCAGGCAGGAA
>NZ_JBLXXR010000003.1:0-204527 GCF_048513535.1 Rothia sp. CCM 9416
GAGGGAACCTGCTCCCGAAGATTTTTTACAATCTGTTCGGCATCAGCCTGATTCCTTGCAGTAATCGTGCTGGTGAGCCTGGTCTGCGAATGTTCGGGCAGCGAACTGACCTCAATATCAGTTTCCTCAACCACAGAGTGAAGAGTGATAGGCCCAAGGGTCTGGTTAATACCGTTAAAGACCGCGACGTGGTTGTCTTTAACCCCCACGTAGTACTGTTCACCGGTCCAGGCGACAAAGCTCCAGACAGTAGCAAGAGCGACAGCCAGGGTTAGTACAACCACAAAAATGCGCATGGGCCAGCGGTGGGGGGAAGGTTCCACCAGACTACTGAGGGCAGCCCGGTACTCCTCGGGTAGCTCAGCGGGCTCCACAGACTGGTCCTCTGCCGGATGCGACAGAGTGCTCAGTGTTTTCGCTGTTCGCGCGGTAACCGCCGGAATCATGCCGGTCTGGGTAGCGTTCGCAGCTGATCCCACCAGGTCGTGGGGGCGCTCAGAAAGTTCCTGACGAAGAATAGAAGCGGGGGTCGGCACATCCTCGGCACCATCAGTTACCGGGTGCGAAGTATCCACGCCGGCTTTAACGCTCATAGTATTGAGCACGCCGTCTGTAAAGGACTCACCACGCCACTTACCATGACGCAGGGCGTTGTGTACCTTAGCGTGCTGCGGCATCCGCCGCCGCCAAGGAGCCTGATGGCGAGAACTGCCCCCGTTGATACTGTCATCGGTGTTTACGTTTGTTTCTTCGACGGTTTGCTCAGATAGCTGAACACCAGATTCCTGCTCAAGGGTGGGATGAACACCCACAAGCTTGCCGTCAGCCCCGTACTTACGCACCGGAATAATCGGTTGTGGTGCAGTGACCGCCGCCGACAGGGAGTCCTCATTAATGACCGACAGGGCGACAACGGTGACATTATCGGGGGCACCGCGCTCTAGGGTCATATCAACCAGCACATCAACCATCTGGCGCAGGTCACCGGTTGACCGCATAACAGCCTCAATCTCCTGGACTGAGACCACAGCATCCAGCCCATCGGAACTCAAGAGCCACTTCTCGCCCACCTGGGCATCTAAAGTGCGAAGCTCCAGCTCAGGGGAGGCATCGACATCGCCCAAGACGCGCATAATCACATTCTTGTGCGGGTGAAGCTCAGCCTCATCGGGGCTAATCCGCCCCTCCTGCACAAGACGTTGAACAAAAGTGTGGTCGGTCGTGATCTGCTCAAAAATGCCGTCACGCAAACGGTAGGCCCGCGAGTCGCCGATATGAGCCATCTCAATCTGGTCACCGTCAATCAGCAAGGCCGTGCAGGTGGTCCCCATGCCGGCCAGCCGAGGGTTGAGGCCCACTAGCTCATTCATGATGATATTGGCGTTCACAATCTCATCGGCCAGGTAGATTCCTGCATTGCCCTCAAAACCTGCACGGTCAAGCGGAGCCAAATCGAGGACCGTAGTAGCAGATGCGACATCGCCACCAACATGGCCGCCCATACCGTCGGCAACTACCGCTAGGTAGTGCCCGGCGTAGCCGGAGTCATCGTTCTTAGAGCGCACACGACCCACATCGGATCGAGCCGCAAAACGGAAAGCGATACTCATTAACTAGTCTTTCAACTGCATGGTTGTGCGACCCACACGGAAAGGCTGCCCCACCTGAACAGGGGTGGCGCGGGTGAGTCGCTGATCGCCAATAAAGGTGCCGTTGGTGGAACCCATATCCTCAAGGAACCATCGGGACCCTTGCGGAAAGAGACGGGCGTGACGACCCGAAGCGTAGTCGTCCTGTAAAGAAACCTCAATGTCGGTGGCACGACCGATCGTCACCGGGGAATTACCCAGTCGCATGCTGGCACCTGCCTGGGCGCCGTCAACAATAGTCAAGAGTGAAGGTCGAACCGGGGGTACTGTGGGAGCTGGGTGGGCCGGGGTCGGCGGGACAGCCGCCATCGGCGCGTCCATCTGGGCTCGGGTAGTACGAACATTACGCCCCACACCCAAATCACGGCGAGAAGCGGCAAGCACCATAAAGACAAAAAGCCACAGCAGAATAAGGAAGGCAAAACGCAAAACCGTCACGGTTATTTCAGATGCCACAAGCTACCCCTTACGGACCATGAGACGGAAAATGATACGAGCACGACCCATTTCAATCACCGCGCCGTTTTTAATTTCAACGCGGCCAATCAAACGCCGCCCATTAACGTAGGACCCGTTGGTTGACCCCAAATCAACAGCCAGGTAGGTGTCATCCTGCTGAACGATTTCAAGGTGACGGCGGGAAACGCCGGTGTCCTCAACAGTAATATCGGCATTTGAGCCGCGCCCCAGAGTGACGGGCAGATCCTTTACAGCAAGGCGCTCGCCGTTAATTTCAAGCACAACCTGTGGCTTGGGGGCCGGTCGCTTGGGCTGGGGGAGCTTGTGAGCCGGGACTGGCTCGGTAGGAGGTGGAGCGGCTGGCTTGCTGATACGCGAGGGCAGGGAATCTTGGGCAACAGCAGGCGGAAGGTGCTGTGCCGGGGCCTCCTGGGGGGAGGCAACCTTCTGCTGGGAACCCGTGACTTCAAAATCACCGGGTTCTAGCTGCTCACCCAGGGTGAACGTCACGCGCACAGAACCGCGCAAGGAATAGCCCTGGTCGCGGGCGTGGCGGATAACAACATCGCACAGCTCCTCAGCTAGGGGCACACCCCACTGCTGGGCCCGTGAAAAATCGGGGGCTGAGAACTCTACGGTAAAAACGTTGGGTGCCAGGGTGCGGCCATTGGATACGGCGTAAGCCTTGTTGTCCATTTCGGTACGCAGACGGTTAGCGATATCAACCGGCTCAAAGGTGCCACCCTTGCCGAAGGTGCCGCGCACGGCCTTTTCTAGGCCCTGTTCAAGTTTGTCGATGAACCCCATGCTTGCCTCCTTCAACATCACATATCAGGCTTACCACCCTGAAGATAGCGGGCGCTCTGAAACTGGTTAATACGCAGGGTTAGCGTATAGCCTAAGCATCTAGTCTAGTGGATAACCGTAAAAACTCCCCGAGACAAGCTGGTAAATACCTGCTACTTACCCCTCTTAAATCTGAGGGCCCTATGGGGTTATAGCCAGGGTGGCTGGTCACCCCCATCTCATTAGTTATCAAAAGCTCCGGGCTGAGTCGCCTGTAGCCCACTGGGTGTCCCATGAAGTTTTTTGAGATGGATTCTCCTGCTGATCCGTATGCAGGGGCGTACGAGCATGAGAGCTGAGCCGACAACAAAAAACCAGGTCCCTGTCTCAACGGTTTCTTGCGAGAAAAAGAGAAAGGACCCGATGAGGAAAATAAGTCCGATGAGGATATCGTTACAGATTGAGAGCGTTTCGTAGCGGCCTTGAATAATGAGCTCGTCACGGCCGAAAGTCAGTCTTATATCCTGGGCTGAGTCATTCATTGTTCCATCATTTCACGCCTTACAACCAGAAGGCCCCTAATGTGCTGGATGCCATAAGACCCTCAAGTAGACGTGTCGGTCTCTAGCGTGTATAGTTATCTTCGTTGCCCATTGAGCAACTCAAAAAAGAATAATGCGCAAGTGGCGGAATTGGCAGACGCGCTGGCTTCAGGTGCCAGTGATCGCAAGATCGTGGGGGTTCAAGTCCCCCCTTGCGCACCACGAAAATAAACCCGTTTCCCCAGGTGAGAGCCAGGGAAAACGGGTTTTTCTCTGCCCTAAAACAGCTCTGTGATACTGATTTGATACTCGTTTGCCCAGCAACCCTGTATCAAAGCAGGTGAGAACCAGGGCTAGAGAACCCTGCCCGATGCCAACAAGGGGCCTATCTTAGAAGCCTGCGAGCGCTGGGAACTGTGGGCTGGTGCTCATGGCTCCCAGATTAACAGAGACCCACAACACGATGGGTCAGTTCTTGGTTTACCTGCTACGAGGCACTGACCAGCTTTCTAGTTGCTGGGCTATCTGCTCAAAGGTCAGGGCGTGCTCTGCTACCTGAACAACGAACTGGGCCTGCTGGCTGTCTTCTAGCTCCTGCGGGGAAAGAATATCCCAACCGTTCAGGTACATGAAAAGGACGGTGCAGGTGTAGGCAGTGCGCTTATTGCCGTCCGTGAAAGGGTGATTCTGGACCAGTGCTTCTAGGAGAGCTGCGGCCTTATCGAAGATACCAGGGTAGAGTTCGTGCCCTGCGTAGCTGGTGGCTGGTCGGGCGAGAGCGCTTTCTAGCAGATGTTCCCCACCAGGTTTTAGATGCTGTCCGGGTGCTAGACGGGCGTGGACTGTTAGAGCATCTGTGAGGGCTATGTACCGCATGAGAGGGGCGGCTGGGCTACTGGGTAGCCAGGATAGCGTTTACTCCTTCCAGCCTGTCGAGAACTGTCTCTAAGGCTTCTTGGAAGTCCTGGCTGGTGGTGGTTTCTGGTGCGATGGTAGTCATGTTGGTGTGCCTTCTAGCAGGCTAGGGGTTGGTGGTCTCCTTGTGAGATGTGCTTAAGCCTAGCGTTAAGGGTGGCGATGTGGCTAGGGGTTGGTGGTGTGTTGTCGGTATCTGCGAGAGCTCGCAGTGATGCTGAGGTTGCACCTAATAATGAGCTTGGGGTGTCTTGGTGCCTGGTGAGTTTTTCTCTGGGGTGGGTAGTTATTCCTATGTCTATGTCTTTATCTATACGGCGTGACGTTATCTATGGGGTGGCATAAAAAGAGAGAGCAGACGGTTTAGGTCTGCCCTCTTGGTTATTGCAAGATTCCCCCGCTGCCCGGTGTGGCTGTGGCCCATTGGGAGTGTGGGTTATACCCTGGCGGGTAATCTCCTATCCCGGTTGTGGGGTTTGTGGCCTCTGATGGTAGGAAGTTCTCTGCTTGGTCTTGCTCTGCCTTTTTCTGTTTCTCTCGCTCTCTGTCAAAAGCACTTTTCAGGCTTTCATTAGGGGGTCTATAGGGGTTCAAGTCCCCCTGCGCACCAAGAGCCTTTATTCAAAGGCTGTAAACCCGGGTTCGAGAGTTTTTCTTGGGCCCGGGTTTTGTGTTCTAGGGGCATTCAATGATGGGCGCCTTGGGCTTTCTCGAGTAGCTACAGGGTGTGTGCAAAGAGGTCTTACTGTATGTTTCCTCTTGTTTTAGGCTCTTTGGGGGTGGCTGGGGTGGCGCGTGTGCTCGTGGTACGGTGGTGCTGATGTTCTGTGTGAGTTGACCGTTTCTGGCGAAGAGCTAAGCGTATATATAGATATAGCTAAGACGCGTACTACCTGAGCGCTTTGATAAGAAGTGCATGGTGGTGGTTCCTCAACCTGAAACTGGGCTTGCTCCGGCGGGTGATGATGAGCTAGATGCTGAGCGCCGGAATTAGCTTCGGGAAGACAATAGAAGGATTGGTATGGCTGATATCAGATTCAGTTATGAGCTTTTGCAAGAACTCATCGATACATTCGGGGACCTTAAAACAGTGTTCGAAGGCTACGGTACATCAACGGCGGGTACCGTGGATAGTGATGACCCAGTAGCTCATCATCATGCTGATGTTGTGAAGGGCCAAGAGGGTCAGTTGATGGCGGCAACTGTAGCTTCGTTGGGTAATGCTCGTGATGGCGCGCAAGCGGTTTTCGATGATTTTAAGAGCGCTGATTTAGCGGGAGATGGGAAGTAAAGAATGAGCACTCGTCCTTCTGACTGGTCCCCCTTAACTGGTGGGGACCCATGCCCCGGTGATCCTGCAGCGTATACATCAGTGATTTCTCATTGGCTAGAGCGTGCGACGGGTGCCCAGGCACAGGCTAATAAGTTGCAGGGTATTACCTCTGTTGATGCTGAGTCGAATCGTATTCGCCGTATTGAGCAGGTTGCTGCCGAGGGGCAGGTGGCTTTGGGGAACATGGCTGATACTTTTGTTGCGGTGAGGGATGTGCTACAGGGGTGGCAGACCACATTAAGCGATTTGCAGGCGCGTGCCGACGAGGCCTTGGGTAAGGCACAGAGAGCGCACACGACTGTGGTGGATTCTTCTGCTCAGATTGGGACTTTAGGCGCTATTGCCGGTAAGCAGAGTGAGCAGGATCGGGTGAGGATGGCTTTACTGCAGCAGGAGGTAGCTGTTTCTCAGGGTGTGATTGCCTCAGCGCAGCTTGAGGTGGATGGTATTCGTGCTGAGTATGCGCGGGAGTCTGCTGCTGCGGTGGCTGCGTATGTGTTGAATGTTGAGGGCCTGTGGACTGCCGGTGGTAGTGCGTCTTCTAGTGGGGGTGGCTTTGGTTCTTCAGTGGATGATGTGAAGGGCACTTTACTGGGGGATTTGAGTGATGAGCGGGTGCAACAGTTAAAGGATTTGGCGGCGGCTGCTAATAACGGGCCGGTTGAGTTCGAGGCGTTTTTGGGAGCGTTGTCGGAGCTGGATGCAGGTTCTATCGCTGAGTTTTTTGGTGAGTATCCTGAGCTGGCGCGGTACCCGTTGGGTGGTACGGGTGATGATGTGTGGGATGCTGCGGTGTCGAAGTCTTGGTGGGCTAGTTTGGATGCTGATCAGAAGGCTGCCCTGGCGCATAGTGCTTGCGGTATGGTGGGTAATTTGAATGGTGTGCCGTATTCTGACCGGAATGTGGCCAATCGTTGGTTGTTGGATGATTTGTTGGCTGATGAGTCTTTGGATGATGCGACACGTGCGGCCTTAGTGCAGTTGCAGGAAGCGTCAGCTTATAAAAAGGGCAAAAAAGCTCCTCGCCTTATTCTTTCGTTGGATATATCGAACTCTCGTATTGATGATGGTTTTGATGAGAATAATGTTCTGGCAGTTGTATCTGTTGGAGACGTAGATTCGGCTGATGCTACGACTGTTATGGTTCCTGGTATGGACAACAGTGTGGGGCGTAGTATCAAGGATTTAACGCTGAACGCCCAGGATATGCACAGGCAACAAATGGATGGTTTACAAGTGGGGGATTACCAAAAATCCCAGAAACGCATAGCTGTAGTCGCGTATTTAGGGTATGACACGCCAAATATTGAATCAACACTTGACGGCAGGTCTGATTCAAGTGGATATCGAGAGCGAAGCGCAGCTATGCGAGGGGTCCCAATTTCGAAAAAGCCAACACAAAGTGTGTTAAGCCCTGAAATGGCTCAGCAGGGCGGTCAAAAACTTGCTAGTTTCTATGACGGCTTGAACGTCACTAAATCTTCTAACACTGATATCCCTGAATACGGGGCGGGCAAGACGGACGCTTATAACGACCCATTTGTTTCTATTAACGCCCATTCCTACGGTACGACCACAAGTGCGGAAGCGCTTGGGCTCTCTCAGACAAGCGTGAACAATGCGGTGTTTTATGGTTCCGCTGGTTTAACGTGGGATGCCGTGAGGAAAGCTAACGCTGGTGAGTGGATGCTAGAGCGTGATGCCCAGGGGCAGCAACACCTGTCGTATGTGCATTCTCCGCATGACTGGCTGGCACCTATCGGTGCTTTTGGCGCTGGGCGTAAGGGGCCTGGTGATATTGATTTTGCGCAGGAGTTTAGTGATGCTGCGGTTATCGATAGCGAGGGTAATTATTGGTATAACGTGGAGCATCATCCGGTGAATACTACTACTCAGAGTTGGGGTTGGAGCTTGGTGACAGATCCAGGGTTTGGTACTCAGCGAGGCTATTGGTCTAATGATTCTGCGACTATATTGTTTGGGTCTCAGCGTTCTTTGGGCGGTCTAATATCACAGAGTGACTTGGTGACGGTAGAGGCTTTTTACACGGTCAAGGGTGACGGTACTGGTTATGGTTCTGACACAGTGAGTGTACGTATTCCTGTATCTGCTTGGCAGTGGGAACATGCTTCTGATGAGGAACGTAAGGAGTTATTGCAAAAGATGATGGCCTCGCAGGGAATTTCTGGGCAGTAGGTAGTTGGGTAGGCTGATGATGTGGTTTTGCTGTTCTTATGAAAGGGGCCTGTAATGGTGTCTTCTATTATTCGGTTTTGTGCCGTGTTAGGTATGGTTTTTCTTATGACAGGGTGTGGTTTTATGCAGGGTTCTTCTCGGGTTGCTTCTGCTGAGCAGCAGCGTGTGATTGTGGATGAGTTTTGGTCTTTGTTCCCTGGTACGGTGGAGGCTACGGGTACTGATCCTTCTCATTTTGTGTATGCCGGTGGGGCTATTTACACTGCGGAGCGTATTGCTGAGCGTGGTCTTGATTATCGGTCGTGTTCGAATGATGTTGATGGGACGTCTTTGTATATGTTGTCTGCTTTGGTGAGGGATACTTCTCAGCGTAATTCGAAGGATGAGTATCAGCAGAAGGTGCAGGGGATGCGTGATTTGTGGGAGTCTCAGGGGCATGAGGTTTTGAGTGTGGGGCCGGTGAGTGCTGGTGCTGAGATTAAGTTTGTGACGGATGCTGGTACTGAGGTTCGTTATAGTGCGGGGGAGCACGCTGAGATTATCCAGGTTCAGACGGCGTGTGTTTTGTCGAAGTAGTTGGTTTGGGGCGTTGTTGTTTGTAGCCCGGGGGTGGCTGTGTCTTTTCTGTTTCTTGGGTGTTTTGGTGGGGGTGTCTGTGAGCTGATGGGCAGATGGTTCGTTGGGGGTCTTTGTTGAGGGGTTGTGTACCTGGGTTTGAGAGTGTTTTCTTGGGCCCGCCCTTCTACCAGCCTGAACCACCGCTGTGCTGCCTGATGACCTAGCTTTTAGATACACCGCGGCCCCGCACCTTCTGTGTGAAGTGTGCGGGGCCGCAAAGCATCGGAAAGGGAGAGTAACCTACCCTCGGTATGCCTCAGCAGGCTAGTGGTGCTTCTTACCTATCGGCAGGAAGTGCATAACCAGGGCAATGAAACCGCCCCAAATCGTACCCAAAACCATGGAGCAGAAAGTATTAATGCACCAGGTCAGCGCACCGCTCAAAGCAGGAACCAGGGTGCCATAGTGCTCCAGGTGGTGAACAAAGCCGTAAGGAGCATGCCAGCCCAGCTCATCCAGGCCAACCAGAATAATGTGGCCACCCACCCACAGCATAGCGAAAGTACCAACAATAGAAATGATGTTCATCAGGACCGGCATGGCCTTGACCAAGCCCAGGCCAAACTTCTGGGCACCAGCAGACTTGCTCTGAGCCATATGCAGGCCGATATCGTCCATCTTGACCAGCAGGCCCACCGCACCATAAACCGCTACGGTGATAGCGACACCAACGATCGCCAGAATAATAGCCCGCGACCAGAAACCCTCACTAGCAACCTCATTGAGCGCAATCACCATGATTTCCGCGCTCAAAATAAAGTCGGTGCGTACCGCGCCGGAAACAACCTTCTTCTCGGCCTCCGGGCCTGCAAGGAGGACTGGAGCCTCAGCCTCTATGTCTTCCTTCGGGGAAAGTAACTCAATAACCTTCTCAGCGCCCTCAAAGCACAGGTAGGTACCGCCGATCATGAGTAAGGGAGTGAGGGCCCAGGGCAGGTACTGGCTGAGTACAAGAGCCGCTGGCAGAATAAAAATCAGCTTATTCCGCAGTGAACCCACCGCGATCTTCCGAATAATCGGTAGCTCACGTTTAGGCTCAACACCCTGCACATACTGAGGTGTTACTGCCGCATCATCAACCACCACGCCAGCAGCCTTAATGCTGGCTCGACCGGTAGCTGCCACAATATCATCGGTGCTAGCTGCCGCCAGCTTAGCCAGAGCGGCAACATCATCAAGTAAAGCGGCTAAACCACCGGCCATAGTAACTCCTTGGAAAAAGTGAATATCTGCCTCTAAGAATAGTGCCCCACCTGCGAGAACCCACTAGGGCCCTGGGCACATTTTCGCTCCCGGGGTATCTTATGCCAGCTCTGAGGGAATAAGCGTGGCATGAAAACAGTTATGCACTGCGTACATTAGACTCACGAAAGGCACCCCATTGACCACCCTCTTTGAACCAGCACAGGCTGGCTCACTTACCCTCAAGAACCGCATCACCATGGCCGCCCTCACCCGCTCCCGCGCGGGACTAGACGGGGTGCCCAGCGACCTACACGTAGAGTACTACACCCAGCGAGCCAGTGCTGGCCTCATCGTCACTGAAGGCACCCGCACCAGCCACGTTGGTCAGGCCTTCCTCGGCCAACCCGGTATCCACACCCAGGACCAGATCGCTGGCTGGCGCCGTGTAGCTGACTCCGTACATTCCGCCGGTGGTACCATCGTCATGCAGATTATGCACGGTGGTCGCCTAACCCTGCCCACCATCAACAAGGGTGAACAGGCTGAAGCGCCCAGTGCCATTGCCCCCGGCGTTACCCTGCACGGTGCTAACGGCCGCGAAGACGTACCCACCCCACGCGCCCTTGACTCAGATGAACTGCCCCGCATTGTGGAAGAGTTCGTGACAGCTGCCCGCAACACTATTGAAGCCGGTATGGACGGCGTAGAAATTCACGGTGCCAACGGCTACCTCCTACACGAGTTCCTTGCCCCCTCAGCCAACCAGCGCACTGACTCCTACGGTGGTTCACCCGAAAATCGTGCCCGTCTGGTTATTGAGGTGGTCCGCGCCGTTGCTGATGCTATTGGTGCCGACCGCACCGCCCTGCGTATCTCACCCGAGCACAACGTCCAAGGCAACATTGAAGATAACCGCGCCGAGACTCTAGCAACCTACGACGCTCTCCTGGCGGGAATCAGCGACCTGGACCTGGCCTACCTCTCAATCCTGCACGCAGATATTGAGGGGGACTTTGTTGCCCACCTGCGCCAGGCCTTCGGTGGCTTCACCCTGCTCAACAGCGGGTTCGCTGAGGTAACCGACCGTGCCGAGGCAGAGCGTATCGTTGAGGGTAACCTAGCGGATGCCGCAGTAGTTGGCCGCCTGCTCATTTCCAACCCGGACCTGGTACGCCGCTGGCAGGCAAACCTAGAAATCACTGCTCCCGACATGGCAACTTTCTACACCCCCGGCGCTCAGGGCTACACCGACTACCCCTTTGCCGGCTCGTAAATATAACTATTCAGGCATATAAAAGAGCCGCCCTCTTTCCCCTTGATATCAAGGGGAAAGAGGGCGGCTCATGAGATCTGAGCAGACGTGCTAGGCGCTGACTTCTGCCTTCTCAAAGGTTGCCGTATCAATGACTACGCGAAACTGGACATCGCCCGCGGCGACACGTTCGTAGGCCTCATCGACCTGATCGACACCGACCTTCTCAATCACAGCGGCAATACCGTGCTCGGCGCAGAAATCCAGCATCTGCTGAGTCTCGGGAATACCGCCGATATTGTTGCCGGTCAGTACCTTGCCGCCGCCAATCAGACGGTTCATGTGGAGGGAGAGAGCCTCCGGCGGCAGGCCCACCACGCTCATAATGCCACGGGGCTTAAGTAAGCCCAGGTAGGAATCCAAATCAATGGGGGCAGAAATAGTGTTGAGGATCAGGTCAAACTCCCCGCGGTGCTCCTCAAAGAAACCTTCCTCGCTGGTTGCCAGGGTACGGGAAGCGCCCAGCGCGGCGGCGGCCTCAGCCTTCTTCAGATTGCGGGAGAGAACCGTTACCTCAGCACCCATGGCGGCAGCAATCTGCACACCCATATGCCCCAGCCCCCCCAGGCCCAGAATAGCGACCTTAGCGCCGGGCTTAAGGCCCCAGCGAGCCAGAGGCGAGAAGGTGGTGATGCCAGCGCACAGCAGGGGAGCGGCCACATCGAACTCAAGAGCATCGGGAATATTCAGCACAAACCGCTCATTGACGGTGATCTTCTGGGAATAACCACCCTGGGTGATAGAGCCGTCAACATCCTTGGAATTGTAGGTTCCCACGGCCCCGTTCAGGCAGTTGTTCTCAAACCCGGCGGTGCACTGCTCGCACTCACCGCAGGAATTGACCAGACACCCCACACCTACGCGGTCGCCTACCTTGAACTTGGTAACAGCCGAGCCTACCGCCTCAACGGTGCCGGCAATCTCATGCCCCACCGCCAGGGGGAAATGGGCTTCACCCCACTCGTTATGAATCGTGTGAATATCGGAGTGGCAGATACCTGCTGCCTCAATCTTGATGACAACATCATCTTCACGGGGGTCCCGGCGCTCAAGCTCAGTGACCTTAAAAGGCTGGTCGGGGCCAAATTTTTGCAGGGCTTTGACGGTATAGGGCATAACTTTCCTTTGTGTGAATCTGCCAGGTTAGCTCTAACTCTACGCCCTGCTCGAGACTTTTAGGCCTCGAGTTCACCCTCAGAGTGACCAGGTGCTGCCAAGAGCTGCTGCCGGTCGGCCCGCAACCGCAACCAGTAGGCCAGCGGACCCACCAGGGGTAGGAAAAGGGTGAAGAGAACCCACTTGAGCTTCTGTATCTCGGTCAGGTGGCTCTGGCGGTGAATAGTGAACACACAATACAGGGCCAAACCTAAAGACAGAAAAAGAATGGGGTAGAAGAACCAGCCGAAAACACTGACGGTGGAGCTGGTTTCTGCGGCAAGAAGGGTCACGGTGGGGTGAGGCATACCCACCATTGTAACTACCGGGCTTAAAGAAAGCGCGGGTGCCCGCTCCGCTGGGGAGAGGGCACCCGCTAAGGGTTTACCTCAGAGGGCCTTGGCAGGGGGCCTATTCCTAAGGTGCTCCAGGATCACATCGAAGTTGCTGGCTCCGGGGCTGGCGTGAATCACCTTGTGAACGCTAGCGAACCAGGTGAGAGGGCCAGCAACGAGCCTGAGCCTGCCTTACCTACCCCTGATGAACAAGCCTCTATGCCTTGCGGCGACCTGCCCGAAGAACAGCTACACCAGCTAGCAGAGCCAGGCCGCCAGCGGCGGCAATCAGGCTGGCGGTAAAGCCGGTGTTAGCCAGGCGGTTTGACGAAGCAGAGCTTGATTTAGTAGCGCCAGATGAGGCGTTCACCGTGCTACCGTCCTCTGCCCTATTGGTGTAGTTGGGGTTCAGCTCGCACCCGAGCTGGTCACCATCGGCGTCCAATCCCTTGTGGAAACCGGCTTCGTCGGAGCCAATGGGGCGACCTAGCTTATCCCAGACAGCGGCACAGTTCTCGTAGGTAAAAGGGGTTTCAGGAGCGGTGGGGGCCGGGGCGCTGCTTGTCTTCGGAGCCGGGGTTACTGCCCCTTGACTGGGGCTAGGAGCCGGCTGGTCTGTGGGCTCAGCGGTGGGAGTAGGCTGAGGGGGCTCAACCGGTGCAGGGGGCTCAGCGGAGGAGCCTGTGAACTTGGCGCTCAGGCGAACAAGGGTGCCTGTGACATCGCTGGGATCGGCCAGTTCAATCTCATGCTGCCCGGCGGTAATGCCCTGACCCGCCAAATCTAGAGCTACAGTTGCGGTGCCGTCTGTGGCTACCTCAACGGTGCCCACCTCAATACCATCAATGGTGACCTTAAGTTCGGTCAGTGCAGGGACGCCGAAGCTCCTTACATTCAGGTCAGCCAGCGAGAACGTGAGCTGGCCATTGACGTCGTAGCCGGCTGCCAGGTCCTGGACCTTAACAGCCTGCTTGGCATAGTTGGGGTTCACGGTTCCGTTTGCCTTGAAATAATTCACGAAGGCATCAGAATCCACCAGTGCCGTATCCTTGGGGTTGGTGCCCTGGGCAAAAGTACTGAAGTTATCGCCGCCACCGAGCAGGAAGCTGGGGATAGCGACGGTAAAGGTATCGGTATCTTCTACCTTCTTACCGTTCACATACACATCGAGGATATTTGAGCCGCGAGTTGCGTACCCGGCTGCATCGGTAGACCCGGTGTAGGTGTAGGTGACGTTGGACGAGAAACCTAGCTGCAGGTAGGGGCGGTTAGCCATCTCGCCTGCGGCGTTCTGCTGCCACTGCTCTTCCAGCACAGCCTTAAGCTGTTGGCCGGTCAATTCGGTGGTCCACAGGTTGTTAGCGAAGGGGGTGACATTGACGATATCCATGACCCGCACGTTCTGGTTAGCGGCCAGACCCAGGCTGGTGCGCAGGCCACCGGGTAGCTCATCGCGCAAGCCACCGGGGTTGACAATGCCGATATCGGCGGGTGTGCGACCGGTTGAGTTCGCGGCTGCCAGGTACATATCGGCAACCAGGTGGCCCATAGTGGATTCGTAGTTGCGCATATCGAACCCACCCCGCGCCTCCTTGCCAGCATCGAAGCCAGTGGTAATAGGGGCGCCGACCTGCCCAGCAAGGACTGAGCCTTGCTCAGTTGCATAAGAATTAGCTTGGCTGACAATAGTGTTAACCTGGGCCAGTACCGGATCAGCGGCAATCTGATCGGCAGTGGGCGCATCCATACGTTTGACCAGCTCAGAAGAATAGGCTGTTACCTCACCTGCATCATTCAACCTCAGGACAACCTTACCCAGGTTATCACCATAGTTACCGGTCTGGACCACGGGGCGAGTCTTGCCCGGCTGCCCGGGAACAGCGCCGTCAATCACGTACTCCTGGTGCGTATGGCCTGTGAAGATAACATCAACATTTGCGCTGGTCTGGTTGATAATGGCATCACCGGCAGGATCAGCAGTATTGACACCCTCATGGTACTCGGCAACAATGACTTGGGCCTCACCATTGGAGGGGTCCCCGTCAGAGAGCTGGGCGGCGTATTTATTGACCGCAGCAACCGGGTCGGTGAACTGTAGAGAGGCAAGCTGGGACGGGTCAGTCAGCTGAGGGGTCTCGGTAGTGACTGCACCAATCACAGCAACAGAGGTGCCGTTGACCTCGGTGATGTAATAGGGTTCCAGGGCAGGGGAGCCGTCCGTCTTGAGGACGTTAGCGCCCAGGTAAGAAAAAGATGCGGCGGGGATAATGCGGTTGAAGAGATCCTGAGCGCCGGCATCGAACTCGTGGTTACCTACAGCGCTGGCTCTGAGGCCGAGGGCATTGAGGTACTCCAGGGTGGGCTGATCCTTTTGTACGCTTGAAACATAGAGGGAGGCACCCACGTTATCACCAGCGGCGAGCAGGAGTGAACCCCCGTGCGCTTTCGACCGCTCAGCCTGAACCGTGTTAGCAAGGCCCATAGCGATGCTAGTAGATACACGGCCGTGGAAGTCGTTGATGTTGAGCAGGGTGAGAGTTGTTGAATCTGCGGCACCAGCACCCGGTAGGGGAGCTACAACCAGGGCAAGAACAGTGGCACCGGTTGCGGTAATACCGGCAAGGCGGCGTGACAGAGAGGAAGCCATGCTTATCTTTCGTGTGTTTTTGGGAGTGTGCTACACAACAGGATAGCCCGAAGTGGCGCACAAGCCCGGCAGAAGGCAGTGACTTTTAGATGAAATGCCATTGCCGGCAGGCGGTCTATGGACTTCTTGGGGGAAACTAGGAAGCCAGTTCGTGCTCAAGCGCCGTGCGGAGCTCTGGCTCAAAAAACACATAGCCACTCGCCAGGAGCTTTTCTGCGCTAGCGTTCTGGCTTGCTAGGGCAAGCTCCTGTGCGCCCTCGGCTCCCAAGAGTAAGGCTGGGCCGAACTTTGGGACAGGCAGGAAAACCGGGCGTTTGAGTGCCGCACCCACTGTCTTAGCAAGCTCCCGGGCCGTAACAGGGTCTGGAGCGACCGCATTGACCGGCCCCCTGAGCGACTCGGTCATCACCGCGTGCACATAGATACCGGCAATGTCATCTAGGCTGATCCAGCTCTGCACCTGCTGACCGTTCCCAACCCAGCCACCCGTCCCGGTTGCAAAGAGAGGTAGCTGGAGGCGTAGCATACCGCCCAATACCGACTGCACCAGGCCTGTGCGCACATTGACCACGCGCACCCCGGCATCCCGGGCGGGTTGGCAGGCAGCCTCCCACTGCTGACATACCTCGGCCAGGAAGCCGTTCCCAGCTGGCATATCCTCAGTCAGTAGCTCATCACCCCTGCCCAAACCGTAAAAACCGACAGCCGACGCACACACAAAGACACGCGGCCCCCTGCCCTCAGCGGCCAGCCGAGCAAGAGTCTGCGCCAGCACCGTTGTAGAGCCTACCCGTGACTGAAGAATCGCTTTTTTATTCTGCGCCGTGAAGCGCTGGCTAATACTGACACCGCCCAAATGAATCAGCGCATCGGCACCCTCAAAAACAGCCTCATCAATCTGCCCGCTCTCAGGATCCCAAGCAAACTCGTTCTCGCTGGTTACGTTACCGCGCACCAGCGTGCGGACGGTGTGCCCACCGCCGGTCAGCAGGGCTGTTACCTGCTTGCCTACCGTGCCGGAGGCCCCAGCTACCACCACGGTCATCGGCTCCCTGGCATAGCGCTGCTGAAAGCTTAGGTCGGCGGTGATACGGCGCTCGCGGGCGGTAAAGACACGCTCTAGCTGACGCTCAATAGCAGGTCCGGTGACCTTCTCGCCCCCGCCCAAGATAGCCTGAAGTGCCGAGTCCGCGCCCGTGAGCACTCGGTTACTACCGTCTGAACCAGCAAGGCTGTAGTCGGGCAGAACCCGGAACTCAACCGCGTCACGAACCAAGGTACGCTCATGACCTGCGGAGAAACTATGAGTATGCTCCCACAGAGTAAAAGGCCCGCGAGCCATCTCATCTGTAAAAGAGTTGGCTTCAGCAGCTGTATGGCGGGCCTGCCAGGGAAGGGTAAGCAGGCCATAGGTCAGTGGTAGCGCAACGCTAGTACGCGCTATGCTCCCCGGAGCCTGAGGGTTACCTTCCTGCTGAACCTGACCAGCCCAGTGAGGGGTTGCTCGGGTCAGCGCGCCCGGGCGATGAAACCAGGTACGCACCGTCTCAAGATCAAAGGGATAGGTTGAGGTATAGCTAAAATTGCCGGTCATGAGGACTCCTAAAATGGTCAATAAATGTCTTTAGAGAGCTAGCGCCCTCAGCTTGGCCTCAACCTCTTCAATCAGGTCAGCCAAAGTGGTGATGTAATACTTCTCAGCCAGAGTGATCGCGTTCTCACTCGGTAGGCCATCAGTGGCAAATGAACCCATAGCAAAACTATGAGACTGCCCCAGGGAGCTCCTTGCTTCTTTGCTAAAACTTGCCCCAAAACTAGGTGCCTGAGGGGCGCTCGCAGCTTCGCGGGTGAGGGTAAATCCGTAGGCCGTGCTATCTGCATAGCTGATATTGAGGACGTACTCCACCTGGGTGCCGTCCTCTGGCCGCTCAATGGACAGGTCAGCATCGTCAAGGAATTCGCCGTCCAGTTCTAAGCCACCGTTGTACTCTAAAGCCCAGCCAAACTTACGGGCCAGTGCGAAAGCGGTTTCTTTAATCTGGGTATTGTTTGGGTCGATAGCCACGGTTCTCCTTCTGGGCGGGTTTGTCTTATGTCTTCAACTGTACCCGCCCCGCACCTAGGAGCCACCCAGCAGAGGTACTAGTAGCGCCTTATTTCACCATGGCAAGGAAAAATAAGTACTTAAGCCTGATGAGATGGCCAAAAACTTGGCAAATACACCAGCTCTTGGCATCTTGTGAAAAGACAGACAGGGCCTATCTGGGTGAAACCAGCGCTAGAGTTACCGGCCTAGAGCACCTCATCCAAATCGACAGACTCAGGCACCTTCACACCGGTATTCATGTTCAGAGTCTCCCCCCTGAAGAAAGGCTTAAACTCATCCCGCCTCATGAGAGCAACCATGAGCGCAAAACCAATAGCGAAAGAGGTCACGGCAGTAATAAAGACCCCGCTGGTCCCCAGCATCTTGGTGTAACCGTAGTCGGGGTCAGCCATATTGAAAAGTGAGACAGCCAGAATACAGGTCATCATGAGCCCGCCGGCTAGCGGGATAATCAGGCGGAACACTACGTTACGGGCGCTTGTAAAGATACTGCCACGGTAATACCGAATACAGGCAAAAGATGAGACCGCATAGTAAACAGCTACCGCTACGCTGGCAGCTTCGATGGTGTCAGCCAGCATGTTCTCACTGATGTAGGTCATTCCCGTATAGAAGACCGCGGAGCAGACACCCATATAGATGGTGGCAGTCTTGGGCGTCTTAAACTTGGGGTGCACATCGCCAAACTTTTTGGGTACAGACCGGTAGACGGCCATAGCAAAAACACCCCGAGAAGAGGGCAGGATAGTGGTCTGACAGGTAGCCAGCGCAGAAACCGCAACCGCCAGGATAATAACCCAACCCCAGGACCCGAGAGCGGCGTCCTTGAAGGGGGTAAAGACATCATCGGAGTTATCTGGGTTAGCGAGGCCAATCCCTTCGGATCCCGCACCCGCGTACATTAAGGCCACGACGGTTACAAAGACGTAGGTGACCACCAGAATAGAGCTGGAGAGCACTGCTGCGCGGCCGGGTGTGCGGTGGGGGTCTTTGGTTTCTTCGCTAATAGCTAGGCAGGTGTCCCAGCCCCAGTAGATGAAGATTGAGATGAGCACCGCCTGCACCATACTGCTGAAGCTGGATTCAAAGGGGTTGAACCAGCTCATCTCAAACTCATACCCGCTCGTGGCCCCGGAGGCTAGCGCCTTAAAAACACCCAGGGCGAGCAGAGCAATAGCAAGATACTGGATTCCCACGAGGAGCCACTGGGTCAGCGAACCCGCTTCGATATTGCGGTAGGAAATCCAGGTGGTTAGAGCTATGACCAAAACACCGGTGAGCACCACTATGTGCTTATTGTGGGCAAAATCTTCCCGCCCCAAAAAAAGCCAGAGGTAGATAGCTGCAATCTGGGTCTGATTAGCCATAGCTATGACACCAGCAACAATAACTCCCCAGCCGGAAATCCATCCAACCTTGGGGCCAAAGGTTTTTGTTCCCCAGGTAAATATGGTCCCGGAGTCGGGGACAGCTTCGTTGAGTTCCTTGTAGGACAGCGCTGTAATCAGCATGGGGATAAAGCCCAAGACAAGGGCGATAGGGGCCTGGTAGCCAACAGCTACCACGATGAAGCCAACAGATGCGGCCAGTGAGTACATGGGGGCGGTCGAGGCTACCCCGATGACGGTTGAAGAAGCCAGCCCCAAGCGCCCCTCGGCAAGGCCTTTATGGTGAAAGTCTTTGGTCATTATCGCTAAAGATCATCCTCTGCAGGGAGGCACGCACCAACAGCCTCCACACCCCGCAGCTCAGGGGAGGTGACGTGCAGGTGGATAGCTGGGTGGGGCCTTCAGACGGTAGGTAAGAATAAACAAAGTCTCAGTATAGGACTCAATTACCTTAAAGACGAAAGGACCGGCTCAATCAGAGGGTGCACTTTATGCTCTTGTCTCTGATCTGCCGGTCCTTTGTCGTGGCTCTAACCCCTACAGGGTATAGCCTGTCTACTTGCGCCTTGCCGCTTGTTTTTCAAGCTGTAGACGGTCGTAGTTTTCCCAGTAGCTACGCTGGGTCAGCTGGTCTGTGCCATCCCAGGCATCCAGGTTCTTGATTTCGGGCAGATCACTGGCTTGGAAGACGGGTTCCAGGCCGGCCTTGCGCTGAGCCTCGTAGTTGCGAAGTAGCTTCATGACGTTGGGCATGAGCAGGCAGACAGCGGTTAGGTTGACAATGACCATGCCGCCGTTGAGTAGGTCAGCTAGGTTCCAGAGCAGATCCAGTGATGCAATGGCACCGAAGAAGACGAAGCCGATGACAATCACACGGAAGATATTCATGGGCAGGTGCTTCTCAGTCACAAAACGGATGTTGGACTCACCGTAGTAGTAGTTACCGATAATTGATGAGAAAGCGAAGAGAGCGATAGCCACAGTCAGGAAGTGAACGGCCCAGCCTCCCAGGTGGGTGGAGAGCGCGGTCTGAGTGAGGGTACCTGCCTGGCTACGGTCCCCGTAGGGAACATTGCCCGCAACCAGTACGATAAAGGCGGTCACCGAGCAGACCAGAACGGTATCGAAGTAGACACCCAGAGACTGAACAAAGCCCTGCTTAGCGGGGTGGGAAACAGAGGCGGTTGCGCCGGCGTTGGGGGCTGTACCCATACCTGCTTCGTTGGAGAGTAGGCCTCGGCGCATGCCCTGGGTAATCACACCGATGACGCTGCCGGTGACAAATTCACGGATACCAAAGGCACCGGTAATGATTTCAGCAATAACATCGGGTACGGCACCAATGTTGAGCACAACTACAATCAGACCCAGCACCAGGTAGAGTACGGCCATGAAGGGCACGAGAATTTCGGTGACCGATGAGATGGCGCGGATACCGCCGAAGATGATGAAAGCAGAGAGCAGGGCGATCACCGCACCAATCGCGATACGGAAGCCCATACCGTTGGTTTCAGCAATATCAACGTTAAAAGAACCCGCTACGGCACCGACAATCGCGTTGGTCTGAACGGCAACAAAGACGAAAGCGTAGGTGATAACAATGAAAGCAACAAAGATCAGGCCGAGCCAGCGGGCGTTCAGGCCGCGAGCCATGTAGTAGGCAGGGCCACCGATATAGGAGTCCTCACCTTTACGTTTGTACAGCTGACCTAGGAGTGATTCTGCGAAAGCAGAAGCTGCGCCAACAGAGGCGATGACCCACATCCAGAAGACGGCACCGGGGCCGCCCATGGTGATAGCCAGGGCTACACCGACGATGTTACCGACACCTACTCGGGAGGCCGCTGAGACGGTGAAAGCGCGGAAGGCTGAGATACTTTTCTTGCCGTTGTATTCGGTGCCCGCCGGATCCTTGAGGGTGCGGAACATCTCACCCAGGGACCGGAACTGAACGCCACGGGTTGCGATGGTAATGCCCAGACCTGCAAGGACCAGGGCATACATCAGGAAGTTGGTCCAGAGGGAATCTGAAATTGAGGTAATGACCTCTGTGGCCCCAGCGGTGGATTCATTAATCCAGTTCACTGCGTCGAGCAGAAAATCCATGCGTGCTCCAAATCGTTAAAGGGTACAACTGCTCTGATGTGTATGGGCTGGCAGCTGTCCCTGGTGGTTGACTACCTGTTGCGGCACGGGTGGGCAACAGGAGCGGGCTTTCACCTGCTGTATGGTGCGGTGAATACTCAGGTAATTCTCACAGGTCGTGCACCAATCTGCAAAATACCCGCAAGTGTGATGTTGCCGGGTCGCTGCTTGGCACAGCTGTCTCAGGGCCGGAAACCCTAAAATTTAACCCCACCGACAGGCTAAGCCTTGGTATTGGCCTGGGCCCTGTCGGTGGGGTTCATTCTTACTTGGGGCTTGGCGCTGGTGCCTCGGTGTTGTCGCTGAAGACATCGGGGATGCCGTCGTGGTTGGCATCCAGGCTTTCTTTCTGCGCAATGAGCTTGTAGTTCTTATTGCGGATGGAAAGAATGATGGCTCCGAGAACAGCAGCAAGAAGCGAACCAATCATAATGCCAATTTTGGCGTCTTCCGTGTGCATGCTCCCCTCTTTAAAGGAGAGCTCGGCTACCAGCATAGAAACTGTAAAACCGATACCGCCGGTGACGGCTAGGCCTACAACATCAATCCATTTGATATCGGGGTCAAGATTGGCGCCGCGGAAGCGGGTAATCAACCAGGCTGTGCCTGTAATGCCTACGGTCTTTCCAAGAACAAGACCTAGCATGATGCCGATAGCTACAGAGTCAGCTAGTGCGGTGGTGAGCCCCTCCCAGCCGCCGATAGCGACACCAGCCGAGAAGAAGGCAAAGAGGGGTACACAGATGCCGGTGGATAGGGGGCGGAGGCGGTGTTCAAGGGTTTCAGCCAGGCTGGAATCTGCATCTACCTGATTGGCCTGAGCTGTCATCCGCACGGGTACGCAGAAACCGAGGATGACACCTGCGATGGTAGCGTGGATGCCTGATTCTAGGAAGAGAGCCCAGGTAATCAGACCCAGGGGGAGCAGAATTACCCAGGCCGCCCACCCTTTTTGGTGGAAAAGTTTCTCGTGCTTGTGGGTCAACCAGAAATATGCGCCAATAGGAATAATTGAGGCAATAAGGTACCAGGGGTGGAAATTGCTGGTGTAGAAGAGGGCGATAATAACGATGGCAATGAGATCATCAACGACAGCTAGGGTGAGCAAGAAGGTGCGCAGGGCGGCTGGAAGAAAAGTGCCTACCCCTGCAAGGACAGCTACCGCAAAAGCGATATCGGTAGCGGCGGGGATAGCCCAGCCACTTACTGCGCTTGGGCTGTTGTGATTGATAGCGAAGTAGATGATAGCCGGAGTCATGGCTCCACCGAAGGCTGCGGCTACGGGGACAATAGCCTTACCCGGATCACGCAAATCACCGACCACAAACTCTCTTTTAAGCTCCAAGCCGGTGAGGAAGAAGAAGACGGTGAGTAGCCCGTCTGCGGCCCAGAGATGGACGTTCATCATCAGGTGGCTAAAGCCCGGTATGGCTAGACCGATTTGGCTATCGCGGATGCTTTCATAGAAGTCGGCTGCTTGGGTATTAGCCAGCACGATAGCTAGAACAGTGGCGGCAAGCAGAATGAACCCGCCCACTGACTCCTTGCGTATGATCTCTGAGATGCGACTTGTTTCGGCGTAGGATCCGCGTGAAAAAAGAGGATCTGTCTGAGGCGTTTGGGACATGCCTCTCCTTCTGTCGGGTGGGTTTCTCGTCGGTTTAGTTTCCATTATGCTCCCTAAGGCTGTTTCCAGCCCGTAGTTAAGGTGCAGAACTGTAAAATAAGCCTACGAATTATCCCAGGGACTGAAAACCGCCCCCTGTGTCTTGTGGAGAGGGGGCGGTCGATGAAGAGGTGGGCCAGGCTTCTTGTTACTGGGAGTCTTGAACCCTGGCGCTGTCATCGCTAAAGACATCGGGGATGCCGTCCTGGTTTTCATCCAGGCTTTCCTTCACTTCAACCTGCTTGTAATGCTTATTACGGAGTGACAGGATGGTTGCCCCACCTAGGGCGGCACCTACGGAAGCGGTTAAGATAGCAACCTTGGCGGCATCGTTGTGGGGGGAGCCCAGGCCGAAGGACAGCTCAGCAATAAGCAGGGAGACGGTAAAGCCGATCCCGGCCAGAGTTGCAACGCCTATAACGTCAATCCAGGCAATGTCTGGATCCAGATTGGCATGGCGTAGGCGGGTCACCAGCCAGGTGGAGGCGGTAATGCCGATCATCTTGCCTAAGATCAGGGCGGCAATGATGCCGTAGGCAATGGGTTCGCTGACCGCGTCCATAAAGCCCTGGACACCACCGATAGCTACACCTGCTGAGAAGAAGGCAAAGACGGGGACACAAAAGCCTGCGGAGAAGGGGCGGATACGGTGCTCCATGACCTCGGCTAGGCCGTGGTCGGCATCGGCGGCCTCGGTGCGCTTGTTATGGCGCACGGGAATCATAAAGGCTAGGATAACGCCGGCGATGGTGGCGTGAATACCAGAGTTGAGGAAGAGTACCCAGGTCACAAAACCGATGGGAAGTAGGATTAGCCAGCTCGCGGTAGGGGAGAGATGGAAGAGCTTTTCGCCCTTGCGAGCAATCAGGGCGTAGAGGGCAATCGGAATGATGGACAGTGCCAGGTAGCCGATTTGCAGGTCGCTGGTGTAGAAGATGGCAATAATCGTGATGGCAATGAGGTCATCGACTACGGCCAGGGTGAGCAGGAAAGTACGCAGCGCGCTGGGCAGGTGTGAGCCGATAACGGCGAGGACGGCTACTGCAAAGGCGATATCGGTTGCCGCAGGGATAGCCCAGCCCCCGATTGCCTCATCGCTACCTCGCAGGTTAATAACGGTGTAGATAATAGCGGGTAGAGCGACACCGCCGGCTGCGGCCACAATGGGGACGAGGGCTTTGCCGGGGTTGCGTAAATCGCCTTCGACAAACTCTTTTTTGAGTTCAAGGCCGACTAGGAAGAAGAAGACAGCTAGCAGGCCGTCGGCGGCCCAGTGTCCGATGGAAAGCTTAAGGTGCAGGCCCCAGAAGTCGGCACCCAGGTAGGTATCGCGCAGGCCAAAGTAGTGTTCGGCGGCAGCTGAGTTGGCAAAGATGAGGGCCGCAATAGTTGCGACCAGCAAAATGATGCCGCCGGTAGATTCCTTGGAAAGAATCTCGGAGACACGCTGAGACTCCCTGTAGGAGCCGCGCGATAGGACGGTGTTTTCTGAGGACATAGGGCTAACCTTTGGGGTCGATGACAGATGTATCACCGCTGATTTCTAACTACCAAGGGGAGTGAAGCGATAGACAGCTTCGTCTTGTGAGCTCGCCTGGTGTTGAGAGAGTCAGCGAGCCGACCAGTCTTCCCGGCACACCTTTAGTGATTAAGCCTATCAAATGGTGGAGCGGGGTAAAAGCTTGGTGATGGCGGTGGTGCCGGTCATTCTCATGGGGTGAGCAACACATTGAGCACGGGGGTGGCTAGAGCGGGCCCATCTTTCAATGAAACTATAGACTTGTTGAATAGATGATTCTGCTGATTACCTTGAGGAACCATGAGCACAGAAAACTCCACGCCTGTTGGTGTTGATACCACCCGCTGGTTATCTGAAGAAGAACGTGAAGGCTGGCTGTTTATATCGTCCATGATGTTTAAATTGCCGGGGCAACTGGAAAGTCAGCTTCATAAGGACTCGGGGCTGAGCTTCGTGGAGTATATGGTCTTGGCCATGCTCTCAGAATCCAAGCAACATAAGCTCACTATGACCGAGCTGGCTTGCCAGACAAACACTCTTCTACCGCGCCTTTCTCGCGTGGTGACCCGCTTAGAAAAGTGGGGTTTTGTAGATCGCAGCATCTGGGAAAAGGATCGCCGCGTGTCTATCTGTCACCTTTTGCCTGCTGGTCTGGACAAGGTGCAGGAGGCCGCGCCGGGGCATGTTGAGGCCGTTCGGAGTATCATTTTTGACCGGCTCAACGCCCGCCAGGTCAAGTCACTTGCCAAGATCGGTGAGGCCGTTCTGGGTGATAAGCCCAGTGCCGTCATCAACGTAGCGAATATTTCTTCTCTTGATGAGGATGAATAGTCTCACCTGTCGGACATCATAGAGACTTTTTAAAATATAAAGAACCTGCCCCACCGCACACAGTGGTGGGGCAGGTTCTTTGTGCGTGTGAAAACTTATAGTTTTTATCCACAGGTCTTATCCACAGTGTTAATAAGTTCCAGGGTTGTGATTACAAGCTTGTTATTTTGAGGGATCGGGTTCAGTACTTTTTGAACCGTGGCCCTCTGGTCCGTGCAGAATCAGGGGCACCTTGTGCTGCCCATGAGGTCACTCATGCGCCAACCATAAGATGTTGGGCTGCCGCCTACCCATTTTATCCCCACCTGTGGATAAGTCTGTGAACAATTTCCACTTAAGGTGGGGAAATCGCTAAAAGCCTGGGGAAAAGCCCTCTCTAGAGCCTTAATGACCATGCTTTTCGTGGCCTTTTAACGCTTTGTCCACAGGCTTTCTCCACAAGTGGAACCCCCAGGGACAGTCTAGCTCTTCGAATAACACCCTTGTATTTTCGAAGATTGAGGGCCTAATGCTTACCCCTGTGGGTGGTGTGGTATCGAATATCTTCGAAACTCACGCTCCTGTAATTCGAATATCCCCAGTTTTATCCCCACCTGTGGATAACTTTATATCCTGCCCGGTGGAGAATTGTGGATAACTGCTTCCACGGGGCTCCCCTAGCATCAGCGCAGGAGCAATCCCGCAGACAGATAGGAGCCGCCCCGTGACCGCTTGGCCCCGAGTGTGTAGAGTTAAACCCAGAAAGACCCTAAGACAGGGCCTTTAACGAAAGGAACACACCATGGCAGAGAAGTACGCTCTTCCTGAACTCGACTATGACTATGCGGCGCTAGAACCCCACATCTCAGCACGCATCATGGAGCTACACCACTCCAAGCACCACGCCACCTACGTTGCTGGAGCCAATACCGCCATCGAGAAGATGGAAGAAGCCCGCGCAAACGGCGACTTCGCCAACATCGGCAAGCTCTCCAAGGACCTGGCCTTCAACCTGGGCGGCCACACCAACCACTCCATCTTCTGGAAGAACCTCTCACCCGAGGGTGGCGACAAGCCCACCGGCGAACTGGCCGCAGCAATCGACAACGACTTCGGTTCCTTCGACGGCTTCCGTGCCCACTTCGAGAACGTAGCCCTCACCATCCAGGGCTCTGGCTGGGCAATCCTGGCCTGGGACACCGTCGGTAAGCGCCTGGTCATCGAACAACTCTACGATCAGCAGGGCAACATCTCCGTAGCCCTCATCCCCGTCCTGCAGCTGGACATGTGGGAGCACGCCTTCTACCTGGACTACCAGAACGTCAAGGGCGACTATGTCAAGGCATTCTGGAACATCGTCAACTGGGCAGACGTTGCAGCACGCTTGGACCGCGCTGTATCCCAGACCAAGGGCCTCATCATCCCCGAAGCTTAAGCCCAAGAAACTAGGCTCAAGCAGGCACCCGCGCCCCTCCCTGACTGGGGAAGAGCGCGGGTGCCTTCGTCATCAGTGGGCCAGACAAGCCGGTCGCGGCACAAGAAGGACGGAGCCGCCCCACCTGCTGGCTGCTATGGTCTTCAACCCTAAGGAGTAAAACCCATGCGCCCACACCGCTACACCACACCCATGACGGCTCTGGCCCTCGGTGCGCTCACTTTTACCGGCTGCGGTCTGCTGGGCGGTGGCCAGGAAGAACCAGCTGAAACCACCCCAACTGCCACCCCCACCGAAGACCTCACCAGCGCTCGCATTATCTCGGTAAAAGATGCAGATACCATTGTGGTGGACCGTGATGGCGCCACTGTAATCGTTGACCTGATGAACCTAGCCACCCCTCAGACCAGGCACGACAACCCCGATATACACTGCCTGGCAGAAGAATCCACCGACTACCTCACCCGTATGCTGCCGGTGGGCTCACCTGTGGAACTAACCTACGATACCGCCCTAGGAACCGGCACCAGGCCCAGCCCCACCGAGTCAGCAGCTACCGAGCCACCGCCCACTGTCACGGCCGGGGTCACCCTACCTAACGGCAAACTGGTCAACGCTGAGATAGCCAGAGCGGGCTACGGGGTGGCAACCCATGACGGTGCTAGCCTCTACTACGATCAGGTCAGCCAAGCCCAAGACGAAGCTGACCAGAAACAAGCAGGCCTCTACAGCAGGGATATGGCCTGTACCCTGCCAGCTCAGCTCAAGACCGCGACCAATAACCTCACCGGGGCACAGGGGCTAGACCTCAAAGACCCTCTGGAAGAGGCAACCCAGCTCACTGGAACTCTCGCAGGCTACGAGAAAAACCCCGACCTGCCTCTGCTTGCCTCCATCGTTGAAACCCAGTCTGTCAAAACCCAAAGAGCGGCCCTCACCCGTGCCCACGAAAGCAAAAGGGTTGCTTACACTGTTGCCGAAGAGGCTGAACGGGAGCAGAAAGCTAAAGAAGCCAGCGCCTCCCCGCCCCCTAGCGCTAGGGACCAGGGCAAAAAATCAGCCTCCGGTGAGCCCTCACCCAAAAAGTGAGGCCACCGGAGGCCAAGAAAAAGTAGTAAAGCTGTAGGTTTTAGGAGCCGGGACGTGCCGGGGTGCTTTGCGCCCCGGACTTCTTCTGCTGGTTTACACTGGTGCCATTCTGTGGATAGAAATCATCACCGAGGGTCTGCTCCAAATCTGTCAGTTGCTGGGAGACAGAATCCAGAGTGACGATAGAGCCCACCCATTGGGCCGGTGACTTAACCTGATCCTTGAGTTCCCGGTAGAAAGCAGAGGCATCTTTGTAGATTTTTTGACGTTCTGCCTCCTTCTGCTGGTCCTCAGCAGAGGCGTCCTGGCCGGTATTGACCTCCCAGGTTTTGGCGTCGTCAACAGCCTTCTTCTGCTCCTGGATCAGCGCGGGGATAGCGCATTTAAGGTCGCGGGAATAAAGGCCCAGGCCCTCGTTGGCGGCATCCTGTTGGGCTTGAGAAATCTCGGGGTAGAACTTATCGCTGGCAGTGGAGAAAGTTGTGGCTACCATACCGGCTCGTGCCATATCCCGGTTGATGAAAGCGTCACCCGAGTAAACAGCGGCCTCAACATAGCCGGTCTTGCCGCGCTGGTTCTCATCAAATTTGAGCGTCACCTGGCTGTTGGCAGGTAGTTTCTCTGCAAGAAGGGCTTTTGACTCATCGACCAGGCAGTCACTAGAAAGTGCCAGCCCGTTGGGGGAAGGCGCAGCAAGATTAACTAGACGGACCTGCTTTTTAAGACCCTCGATCTCTGCGGTAAAGGTGTTCGCTGATTCAACGGAAACAACGGTAACGGTCATACCGTCCGTGTAACTGATCGTGGGAGAAGACGTCGCCGTGCTGTTGGCTTGATCGTTCTGGCCGCAACCGGTCAGAACAAGCAGCGCACTAGCGACTAGGGGGATAAGACGCTTCATGAAAGGGTGCCTTCCTGGGCTTTATAAGCGGCCTCGCGGTACATGCCCAAGGGGCCTTGATCCGCAAATGCGCGCGAATGGTTATAACGGTAAAGACGCGGCGGGCGGTGGCGGGTTCCCTCAACCCGCTTGCCGGTGTCAATGATTGATTTTGAGGCCGCAATCTGCCGGCGGAAGTTAGCCGGGTCTAGGGGGCGCCCCAGGATAGCTTCGTAGACCTCACGCAACTGGGCAAGAGTGAATTCTTCCCCCAGGAAAGAATGTGCGATACGGGAATACTCCACCTTATTCTGCAAACGGTAGAGGGCGTATTCAACGATTTCATTGTGGTCAAAAGCAAGAATGGGGAGCTCATCGATGGGGAACCACCGAATGTTCTCGTGGACGCGGGTGCGCTTGACCTCGGTCTGGGGGATAGAGGCCCAGTAGATGATAGAAACTACCCGCTCGTGGGCGTCCTCTTCGGCGGGTACGGGGAGTGACCCGCCCTCACGCATAATCTTGTAATCGGGGGTGCGGTGTACGTCGCCAAAGGCGTAGAGCTGTTCAAGATAGCCCGGTACCAGCCCCGTTGCGCGCTTGAGAGTGGACCCTGCGGCTTCTTCGAGCGAGAGCTCCGGGTGTAAGGGCCCACCGGGTAGAGCCCACTGGCCCTTGTAGGGTTCGCGTAGACGGCGTACAAGCGGTAACCAGAGGGAGTGGTGGCTTTGGCCCTCCTTGCGGCGCAAGGCCAAAATCACTGTAGAAACAGCAAGCGAAACCGAGGTGTGATCGGCATCGAGGTGCTCTTCATGGTGGCTCTGGGCAGCCGGCTCAGGCAAGGTCATAGGGTTCCCCACGGTTAGCGATGGTCTTGTCTCCTACATTCTAGTCAAGAAAAAGGGGCAGAGTTCGTGCGGGAACGGAAGAGCAACCTTTCGCGGGGCTTCTTCAAGCGCGGTGGGCCCTGCAAGCTACCGGTCTTGAATCGGTAGCTGGAGACATCATTAATTGGTTTCGGGGAAGAAATGTACTTATGGAAAGGCGCAATCGGAGGGCGGGTTCACTGCCAGTCGGGGGAGCTACATCAGGGTTGTGTGAAGCAGATACATATAATTATTATTAATTTATAATCCGCATTGTTTTATCGTGGTGAATTTTCTGGGGAAGGTACTCCACAAAAATAATGGGGACAGGTATCAACAAAGAAGTTGAGAAATGATGAAAAAAATAAAATTATTTTCTTGTCTTTCAGCCATTGCCCTCCTGACTGGGTGTGGCCTGTTCTCACCGACCATGCCCCAGTATTCGCCTCAGGAACAACTATCCGATGGGGCTTTCGCCGTGTATCTCGCGGGGCGGTATGATTCGCCGCTGCCGCAAAATCCTGGGAGCGGGATCCTCTTTTACCACCCCGAAAAACAGGAGTGGTCGCGGCTGGACCTTAAAGGTCTGGACGGCGGGGCCCTTAGTTTTGATGGTCAAGAGCTTCACTACAAAGATAAGGTGAACGACTACATCTTGAGCGCCGACGGGGTAAAAACCATAGAGCACCCCCAACAAGAAATGCTCACTATCTCTGAACAGATACCCCTACCCGGTGAAGGAACTGGATCTATCGCCCTTGTAAATTCAGGGAACCCCACCCAAATTATCACCGTACAGGGCCAAGAACGCACCCTCCACGAGGTACCTGATTCTCTTTCCATGATGGCGACCTGCCCCGACGGTACGGTGTGGGCTATGGGCCAAAGCGGGGAGATGAAGGCAGACCCCGTTGAGTCAGCGTACCCACCGGATCGGCTTTATAAGCTCTACCCAGAGTTCTCAGCTACCCCCGTCGCCGAATATAAGAGTGAGCAGCCGGCGAACACTACCCAGCATTTTGTCTGCTCTGACAATGTCATCTACTACATTATTGACAGCATCACCCCGCCTGCTGAGGGCCTGGCCTACGCTGGCCCCGAGCACTACACCGGGTCAAAGCTGGTCTCCTATGACACGCAGACCGGCGAGTATCGGGAGCAGGACATAAGCGGGGACCTGGCCACCCGCCTAAATGACCAGATGTGGAGCCCCACCCTCTCACCGCTCTATCTATACGATGGGCACCTGTGGTGGGTATCGGGGTACGGCAAAGTGGTGAAAACCGACCTGGCAACCGCCCAGAACACGGTAGCTTTCGACCTGGGCGACTTCGAGCCGAGTAAGGATATCGGCTACCTGATGCAAGAAGATAAATACCTCTTCCGCTTTATATTAGACCTTTCGGGGGAGACCACCATCTACCGCTACAATCTAGAGACTGAGCAGCTAGAATCACGCGCTACCGTACCTGGTGTGGGTGATGCGACCCCCAGCGACCAGCACCCTTTTACCGTTGAGGTCCTGGACCTTGAAGCACTGCTTAAGCTGTGACGCCTGCGCCCAGTAATTTTCTGACGGAGCCAGGTCAAAAGGGGCGGCCACATGCGGTGGCCGCCCCTTGCCTGTGTTGGGGTGTGCTGGATTAGTCGATAGTGAGTTCGCCCATGCGGTCCCAATCATTGCCCTCAATGAGGCGGGAGATAATCTTGGGGGTCTCGGCCAGCCAGGGGCGCATACTCTCCATGCCCTTGGCGAAGTGCTCGGACTTAACGTGGGCTTCTGCTGCGTCGTCCTTGAAGGCTTCGACCAGGACTACCTCGTTGGGGTTCTCAACGCTCAGGGACCATTCGTACCACTTGTTGCCCGGCTCTGCGCGGGTGGCCAGGGTGAAGTCGCGGGCGGCTTCTAGGAATTCTTCACGCTTGCCGTCTTTAACCTGGAATTTAACCACAATAAAAATCATGCTCGGCTGTCCTTTGCTTGATGGTGTCTTGCACCTTTAACCCTAGATCTACTGGGTATCTGGCTCAAGCCTTAAGTCGGGGGTGTGGGGAAAGGCTACAGGCGCTGAGGGAGCCCGCCACCTCTCAGTCAAATATAGTTGTTCTTATGTAAAGAATAGTTTACATTTAAGGGGAGGCCTCAACCCGAAAGAACACTATGACACCACAACCAAGCACCAACCTGGTGCGAAAGTACCGGCGGTGGAAGGAACTATCGCAGGCAGAACTTGCCCAACGGGCAGGGGTGTCCCGCCAGACCATCGCCAATATTGAAAAGGGCAACTATGCTCCCTCGGTCTACCTGGCCCTGATGATCTCAAAGATTCTGGGCAGGTCGGTGGAGGACATCTTTGACCCCCGAGAAGGTGACTAAACATGAGTATCAACCAGAGAATCTTGGACCGCTATGACGCATCTATGGATGATGAATTTGAGCGGCAGGCCCTCTATAGGGCTATCGCAATTTCCTATGCCTGGGTCATCAACTTAATGTTTGGGGCTTGCGCAGTTCTGGCCTGGGTCTTGCCCGGTTGGTATGCCATGTGGGCTGTGCTCCCCCTGGGGGTGCTTATCTTCTCAATGACGATCAGAGACTTCTGGCTACGTCAGCACGCTCCCAGGCCTCGAATTACCCCATACTCAAAAGTTGGGTTGGTGTTCGCCCTTGTGGTTTCCATGCTCATGATGAGCGGAATCTACCGCAACATTCTGGGGCTTGTAGACCCCGATATGTCACGCGGAATGATTGTTGGTGGTGTAGTGGGCGCCATAGGGAGTCTCTTTGTACTGCGTGATATTTCTACCAAGCAGCGCCAACGGGACCGCCAGCGCCTGGATGCCCAACTGGAGGAAGAAGGTAATTAGGGGGTACGCTCAGGCGCTCTCTTAGGGTGGAACTAGCCTTAATATAAAAAATTTTTGATGTGTAGCCATACCAATGCCCTTACAATGGTGATTGGGAGCACATCCCTGCTTCCTTTTGTCCCAAGGAGAACCCATGAAAGCCCTCGTCTACCACGGCCCCGGCAAGCGCAGCTGGGAAGAAGTACCCGACCCCACCATCATTGAACCTACTGACGTCATCGCACGAGTAGATACCACCACCATCTGCGGAACCGACCTGCACATTCTCAAAGGCGACGTACCCGCCGTCGAGCCCGGTCGAATCCTAGGCCACGAAGCTGTAGGAACCATCACCGAGGTCGGCTCCGCCGTCACAGAGCTCAAAGTCGGGGACCGCGTTATCATCCCCGCCGTCACCAACTGCGGCAAGTGCTCCTACTGCAAGAAGGGCCAGTACTCCCACTGCCAGACCGTGGGCGGTATCGGCTGGATCTTTGGGCACCTGATTGATGGCACTCAGGCTGAGTATGTCCGCGTACCCTACGCAGAGACCTCCCTCTACCGGGTTCCCGAAGGCTTGGCCGATGACCAAGTACTCTTCCTGACCGATGCCCTGCCCACCGGTTTTGAAATTGGAATCCTCAACGGCAACACCAAGCCCGGTGACACCGTGGCTGTTGTTGGTGCTGGTCCCGTTGGTCTGGGCGCGATCATGACCGCTAACCTGGCCGGTGCCGGTACCGTTATTACCGTGGACATGGATGAAAACCGTATGGACACCGCCCTAGAACTGGGGGCAACCCATAAGGTTAATGCTTCAGAGCCCGATGCTGTCGAAAAAATCAAGGCTCTATCCCCAGATGGCCTAGGTGTGGACGTTGCTGTTGAAGCCGTGGGTGTACCCGCAACCTTTAAAACCTGCACCGAAATCGTACGGCCCTACGGCACAATCGCTAACGCCGGCGTCCACGGTAAGGCTGTGGAACTACCCATCCAGGACATGTGGATCTCCAACGTCTGCATCAACATGGGCCTGGTTAACTGCAATACCGTGGAAAACCTGCTCAACATGGTGCGCTCAGGTCGCCTGAACGCTAAGGCTATGGCCACCCATTACTTCACCTTTGACCAGTTCGAAGAAGCCTACGACCTCTTTGCTCATGCCGCAGAGAACAAGGCCGTCAAGGTTGTCATCTCCCGTGAAGCCTTGAAATAACAGTTCACCGGGTGTCTGTAGCTCATGGCTACCCCGCGGAGAAAGCGGGGTAGCCATCTCCATACCGGTCACAGGCTAAGGGTCAGCCCGTCATGAGCGCTGGCCCTTTTAGTTTTCCTTTCAAGGCGCTGACAGCAGAGCTCACCAAAAACCCTGCAATCATGGTCAGTACAATCACGCCTCCGGTTGGCAGGTTAAAAGCCCAAGAGAAGTAAAGCCCGGTAGCTGATGTCAGCACGCCAAAGAGCGGCGCAAAAACCATCATGCGCCCCAGCGTTCGGCAGACCAGTCGAGCGCTGGCCGCAGGGATTACTAGCAGAGCTAGAACCAAGACATTGCCCAGGATCTGCAAGGAAATAACTACAGATACCGTTACCACCACATAGAGCAAGACATCGAGGGCCAGGACAGGCAGGCCTGCTGCCCGCGCGCTCTCCTTATCGAGAGATACCGTCACAATCTCCTGATGAAAAACACCTAAGACCAGTATGAGCGTAGCTGCAATACCGGCTGCTTGAGCAACATCTGACCCTGAAATACCTACGATTGAACCAAAGAGAAAATCCTGAACCGACCCTGAATACCCCGGTGCCAGCGAAATAAGCGTGATACCTAAAGCAAATGAACCGGCAAAGAAGATACCGATGACCGAGTCCTCTTTAAGCTTTTGATTCTGGCTAAAAAGCGCGACCATTATTGCGGTAATAACCCCAGCTAGCAGGCCCCCCAGAGCTAAAGAGCCTCCCATCACAAAGGCAATAGCTAGGCCGGGAAAGACAGAGTGCGCCACTGCATCACCAATAAAAACCATGCCGCGCATGACCACATGGCAACCAACAATTCCGGTTACCACCGAGGCGATAACCACTGCGGCCAAGGCGCGAGTTAAAAAGGCTAAGTTTGGATTAAAAAGATCTTGGACAAACTCAAAGGGGCTAATCATGCTGGGCTCACTCTGTCGTGATGGAGGAAGGTATAGAGTTCTTCTACACTGTGCTGGGAGGCGGGAGCATCAAGAACGAGACACCGCTGAAGCCCAATAATGCGTGAGCAGTAGGCGCGGGCTGCCACCATGTCATGAGTGGACATGAGAATAGCCAACCCGCTGGCGGCTAGTTCTTGATAGAGACGGTTGAGACAGGTCTGGGTGGGGGCATCAATCCCTGTAAAAGGTTCATCCAGTAAAAGTAATTGCGGATCGGATGCTAACGCTCGTGCTAGCAGAACACGTTGCTTTTGCCCGCCTGAGAGTTCACCTATAACCCGGTTCCTCAAAGGAGTCAGTTCAGTCCGATCTAATGCCGAGTAGACAGCCCGCCAGTCAGATGTGCCTGCCCTACGGAACCAACCTATAGCTTTGGTGCGACCGCTGAGTACAGCTTGCTCAACGGTGATGGGGAAGTCCCACTGGAAGAGATGCTTTTGGGGCACATAACCAATCTGGGCGCGGGCTGTGATGGGGGGTTTCCCGAGTACCTGGATACTGCCACAGTGGATTGGTACCAAACCTAAAATTGAGCGCAGGAGGGTGGTCTTGCCCGCACCGTTAGCGCCGATAAGACCCACAAGTTCACCGGCTTCCAGATCCAGGTTAAGACCTTCTAAGACCGGTTGCTGAGGGTAGCCTGCGGTGAGGTTGCGGATGGATAGAGGGAGAGTCATGAACGCTCCCCAGAGTTCTCACTGAGGGCCCTTGAACGGGCACCTACAGAGCGCCGGAGCAGGTAGAATGAGCCAGCAAGCAGGAAGAGCACCAGCAGCCCTATTCCGGTAAGGAGCGCTGGGGAAAGAGCCTGCTGTGGGCTGACAGAGCTATCTTCTCTAGGGGTCTTACTAGCCTGAGCCGGTACAGTTGAGGGCGCTGCTAGGTTGGTGCCCGAATCTTTATGCTGGTCTTTTGTGCTGAGGACTCTCGCCCCAGAGAATACCTGTTCTGTCTCTACCTCGGAGCCAATTGCAAAGAGTAGCTGGGCGGTATCGCTAACCTGCCTTCCATCTGATAGTTCAGCGTGCGCCCGCACCGTAAGGTAGTAGGCACCGGGGCGGGTAAAAACCCAATTGGCGTGAACATGAGTATTCGGTTCCACAAAAATATCTTGAGGTCCTGCACTGTTTGAGTCCCAGAGGACCTCGGGAGCGGCAAAATTACCGTTCTCAAGGTAGAGGAAAAAATCTCCAGGGCCCTCAACTTTTTCCAGGGTGAGGGTGACCCCGCGCCCAAGCTCTTCCACAACCTGCGGGTTCTGAGTATTCCAGCCGGGCCACACTACCCCAGCCGCTTCGGTTTGGGGGATGACATAGACCTGCTCACCCGGTGGAGCATGGACAAAAGAATAGCGGGGATCATCGGGTACAGCCATGAGAGAAGTGTCATTGCCACGAAGCACCACCTCTGCCGGATCACGCCAGACAGGTGAGAGACCGGAATCATCGCGAAACATGAGTTCCCAAGAACCGTCAAATAAAGTAGGGCCTAAGTCGATATGACCTTCCGAAATTTCGTGTTGGCCTGTCACGGTGGGTTCATCGGACGAAAGGGTCTGTTCTAGTGCGCGCTCCTGGGCGCTCCTGTTATCTTCTGCGGCAAAGGAGGCTGACCCTAGAGGTGTGCCTGGCAGGAGGAGAAAAGTAGTAAGAGTGAGCGCTGTAGCGAGACGAGATATACGGTTCATAACTGTCCTCGGTAGGGGTGCAGGTGGGCTGGTGGTGCAAGGCTCAGGATCTAGCGGAGCACTGAGCAATTGTGTGTGCGTTTTTTAACATCATGTGGCTGTAGGTCGGGGCGGCAGAGTCTATGGTGTCGGAGTAGAGTTCACATACTTTTACCCCTAGCTCTTCACTGACCTGTTGGAGTACCGGCGTCCTTGTAAGGTTTTTGTGTTCTGTATAAAGGGCCGGTACTCCTAAGTCGGTGATAGTGCGGCGGAGACGTTCTCGTTGCTGGATACTGGGTTCTACCCCCGGGCCGGCAGAGACATACCCGGCTACGGTGAGGCCGTAGGTTGAGGCAAGATAACGGTAGCCGTCGTGGGTGGTCACCAAGTTAGTTTGGCTACTGTTAAGCCCTCCGTAGATTGCTGTGAGTTCCTGGTGGGTGGAGGAGAGCTCTTCGAGAAGAGCATGGGCATTAGCTCGGTAGGTGGAGGCACCGCTTGGATCTGCTGTGCTGAGGGTGTCTCGCATCAACTCAACAGCTGCCATGGCGTTAGGTACTGAATGCCAGATATGGGGGTCTATCTCACCGTGAACATGCTTGCCGAGTACAGCCTGGGCCAGCAGGTACACCTTGGTCCCCGGCTTGCCAAGAAAACGGTACTGGCTGCCAGCGGGTACTTCTTGCAAAGTGCGTGAAGGTACCGCGATAACAGTGGTTGCCGGATCATGGTTCTCTATCTGGCCATCTGAATCTGTGCGTATTGTTAGGGTTCCGGTGGCCAGATCAGCATTCAGGTCGGCATGGCCATTATTGAGTACGGTCACGGGGCTACCTGTCTGTTCTTGAAGTTGCTGAGCTAACTCCTGGGGGTCAACCCCCACCGCAAAATGAATAGTGGTGGCAGGTACTTCTTTGAGGCCGGTGAGGCTTTCCCCCTGGGCTGTGTGGGCGCTGGCTTCAAGATCAAGCTCATATATACCAGGTTCTGCATATGACCATGACAGGTGGGTGTGGGCCTGCAAGGGGAGGGTGGTCTCCAACTGCCGGTTCTCGTCGGATGCCTCCATATGGGTTGAGTCTGCCACCATTTCTACCGACCCAAAGGTGCCGGTAATAAAAGCAGCTAACTGCCCGGGACCCTGAGCGCGACTTGCCCGGAAGGCGACAGACGCATCTCTTGCCAGGTCTAGATCCTTAGGTGATCCTGATGTGCGTAGCCCCAGCCAGATGGAATCCAGCGAAGCATCTTCTACCAGAGGCAGCAGGGTCCCACCGTAGCTTTCAATTTTTTCCGCTACAGCTACCGAAGTGGCTCCTGCAGGCAGGTTGGCATCTATAGTACGGACGAGTTTCTGCTGCTCAAGAAGCAGGCCATTGGTAAAAGCTACATCTGCGTAAGCTATATCGCGCACGTTCCTCAAGGAGGGCTCATAGGTATGGGGGTCAGCCCCCGCCGGAATCAGTGAAGTAACCTGGGCCCTATCGCCGGCCACGGCTCTAGCCAAGTCAGCCATAATGGGCGTTGAAGTTACTATATGGAACCCTTTTTGCTGCCCAGCATCCCCAGCGCTGCATCCTGCCACTAAGGGCAGGAGCAGAGCTAGGATGCTAGCTACCACAGGGTAGGACCTATTCATGGGTGCTGACCCGGCGGGCTGAACGGCGTTTGATCAGCAGTAGCAAGGTGCCCAAGGTTACGGTTGTAAGCCCACCCGCTAGCAAGCTCTTGGCTGTGGAGCCGGTGTAGGCTAACTCCCCGCGGGCAGATTTTCGCTGTGCGCTCGCTAGCTGTTCGGCGCTTAGATCACAGTTTTCGCCCTGAGCGGTCTTGCCTACAATGCGTACCTTGGTTCCATCGGGGCGGGTGACGATATCTGCCTCATTCTTGATGGCCTCTGAGCTCTTATTCTGCTCTGTCTTCTGATCGGCTTGCTGCTCTGGTTTCTGATCTGCACTCTGTGAGGTATCACCTACTTCAAAGCGTAAGGTGCCGGAGGCTGTTGCCCTCTGCCCATTTTTGAGTGGTACTGACCAGGTGAGGGTGGCGGTATACACACCCTCTTCTGTAAAGATCCAGTTACCGTGCTGGTGGGTGTTGAGTGGCACCGAATATGTGTCCCCCACCTTGTTGAAGACAGTGGTTCCCGCGGCCCCGAAGTTGCCCGAGAGGAAGACTGATAGTTGCCCAGGTCCTTGGAGCTCACTGAGCCTTAGCTCCACGGGGCCGGCGGCCTGGGCGACGAGCTCAGGGTCTTGGGTGTTCCAACCTAGCCAGGGAACATGGGGTTCTTGGGTGGCACCGATTAGGTAAATTTCACTGCCTGCTGGGGCGATATGTTCCATCCCGGCAGGTAAGGAGGTCTTGGCATCTTGACCAAGGATAAAGGTCAGAGCGGCGGGTTCTTTCCAGCGGGCAGGGGAGGTGCGGTCATCTTTGACGCGGGCGGAGAGGCTACCTGACTTTAAGACCGGCCCAAAATCGAAATGCCCGCTTGAAACGCGGTCGGCCTTAGTGTTCACAGCTCGCATCACACTAAGAGCTGGCTTCTGGGCTGAGGTAGAAGAGGCCCTAGCTTGTGCAGAGGTTGGCCTACCCTTGGATGCTACTGCTGTATGAACCTGCTCCTCAGTGGCATAGCACTGGGGCGCGATCGTGGCCTGTTGCCTGTCAGCTCTAGTTCCTTGCTCCTGAGCGCTTGGCTGGGAATGGGATGTTTGTGCAGGGGAGGGCTGGGCGGCCGGGTTGGCCTGCTGGGAGACTGTAGCTTCTTCGTCAACGCGCTCTTGGGTTTGGGGTGCCGGGTGGGGTGCCGGGGGATCGGCAAGATCCTTCTCCATGCTTTGTGGGCTGGCTGCCGGGAGCCTGCTAGCTTCTTTCTGGCCAGCGGTGGTGCTTGCTTGCTCACCAGCTTCAGGCTGAGGTGGAGCGGCGGCAGCTACAGGGGGTTCAACTGCAGCGGGTTCAGCTACCTGCTTGGTGGGCTCTGGGGTTGCCGGCTGTGAGGGGTCAGGTTTTCTTGGAGTGCTGTGGTCCTTGGCATCTTCCCCTTCGGGATTTGCTGAAAGTTCTCCTACGACAAAGGTGTATGTCTGTTCTGCAGAAACAGGGCTACCGTCTGGGTAGGAGCCGCTGGCCCGGAAGGTTAGTTGGTAGGTTCCGGGGGTGGTAAAGGCCCAATTGGCATGAACATGGGAGCCGACAGCTTGCTGGTGGGCAGCTAGCCTCTGCTGGGAGCTAAATATTCGGGTGGTTCCAGTGAGTGATGACTGGAAGACCTCTACAGCACCATTTTCAGGGGTCCGCGCCTGGATAAGTTCAAGGTTGAGCTTATCCCCTGAGAGCTGCCCGGGGCGGATATCTTCAGTGTTCCACCCGGGCCAGAGGACACCTTTGACCTGGGTTTGGGGGGCTAGCCAGATAGTTTCACCCGGTTTTCCAAGAAAGTCGAACCCCTCAGGGATGGGTAAGCGCGTCTCTTCTCTATCTTCAAGGTTAAAAACTGTCCTTGCAGGGTCGAGCCTACTTCTGGGGGCCTGGGGGAGGTCTGCGTAGGTAAACATATCAAGGCCGTCCTGGCCTAGAGCTAGGGCCAGGGCATCCGTATGTTCAGTGTGCAGGACGGTCTTCGATGCTTGGTTTATGTCTTGTCCCTGGATGGAAGATGAGCTGTTGATTTCTAGGGGGGAAGGTTGATCCTGGGCAAGTGCTGGGGCGAGAGGGCTCAGGCTGAGGGCAAGAGCCAGGGCGGTTACAGAGAGGGGGCTTTGAGGGCGGTACATGGGTGTGCTTTCTATTTGCCTAAGTATGGGACGGATGGGTTCTGAGGGGAAATCATTTGATTTTTATCAGAAGTCAGTTTATCTTTAATGATAATCATTCTCAAATAAGGGTGGGTTGTTGATACACCCTCCCGGCAAGCGACACAGAAAATACACCGTGATAGTCAAGAAACATACACCTCGCAAGAGCCTTTCTAAGGCCCGTCTTCTGACCCTGTCCTCACTCGTGCTGGCCTCTCTTGTGGCAGGCTCGCTCCCGGCTACAGCCGGGCCTGATGACGGAAAAATTATTACAAGTCGGGCACACATTGATGCCCCCAAGACAGCCTGGATCGATAACCATTTTGTGCTCCGTAATGAAGCCCCTGCTCAAGGGGATAAAGAGGGCCCCTATAGCGCTGATGAAAGCATCATCTGGTTAGGCAAGGGCTGGTCAGAAATGACAGGTAGGAGCCAGTACACCTTTACCGTCGATGAATCGGCAGAGCAGAGCTTTTTGGGTAAGCCAGGCGATACTCTCTACATGGCACCGGGCCTGCCGGAGGGGAACCATGACCCTGCTTGGGTTGGTTTTGGTGCAGAGACTGATATCCCCGTAGAGGACTTTAGAGATGGAACTTTCGCCCTGGATATCATGGATGTTAACGGCCCGGGCGAAATGGAACTCTTCCGCTACCACCATCAGTGGGATCCATCTGCTCTCAGGCGTATGATGAGCTCCAAAACTCCCGGCCTTAATTCGTCCTTGCTTCGCCCCGGTAGCCATACCCACAACGCAACCACCTTTACGACCGCTGGTCGCTATGAGGTGACTTATCGGACCGTTGCCCGTGGCCTTGAGGGCCAGCTAATTCAATCAGAACCCACCAAAATTATTTGGCAGGTCGGAGGCCGATCCCCCCAGCCGGGAGATGGCATCCCCCAGGGTCTCAGCACCCTCGAACGCTACCAGCAGGCTCCAGAAGGCAAGCTGGCAGATATGGACTACAGGCTCAGCATTCGCCCCTACAGGGAAGGCCAACGCTCCGGCGATCAGAACCTCACCCATATTGCTTTTGAGGCTGATAACAGCTCTCTTGAAGGGACTTTAACGCTTTTTAACAACGGATACTTTTTGACGGATTTGCCGGTTTCGCAGGGTAGGGCCAGCTGGGATGAGCTTCTGGGGAGCACACCTGGGCAGCTACAGGCTGTCTTTACCCCAAGTAGTGAGCATGATCAGGCGGCGCGCTGGATCTCTCAGCCTCTTGACTACGCCCCCGGTGTAGAAGCCTCCAGAGATTCCTCGGAAGGAGAAGGGAGCTGGCCGCAAGAGCACAGGGACCCAGATAACTTCACGATGACCGGTGAACTTTACCGACCCAGTAGCGGGGACTTTACCCTTACCCTTGAGCCTACAGAGCGGGAGGGGTACAGCAAGCTGATAGTGCAAGCGAAAGACCCCAACTTCCGAGGCTTCCTAGCTGGTGGTTTTAAGGAGGCTGACAGCCAATACTATGACTCCACTTTTGAGGGGCATTTTGTCAACGGTATCGCTGAATACGTTTACCAAGATAGCTGGTTCTATGATGGGGAAAGTGTTATTGCTCAAATTATCCCCCACCCCGATATGCAGGCTCAGGCAGCAAGTATTCAGGTAACAGACTCCTATGCCCAGGGGAAGAGCTATCAGGCTCAAGGAAGTATTACCCTGCTTGATGAGCCAGACCCGGTAGAACCTCAAGACCCGGCACCCCCGGCTGATCCTGCGCCGGCTGATCCTGCGCCGGCTGACCCTGCCCCCGAGACCCCAGCTTCAGCCCCACAATGTTCCATAGAACCCTACAAGGGAAGGTACATCCTGACAGAGGGCCATGTAGATATTAAGGCTCAGCTCGGAGAGCAGGGACTCAAGACATTCTTAAAAGATGAAACCCGACAGATCTCCCGTCAGGCAACTGAGCGATCACTTGATGAGGTCGTCTTTGCCGTAGGTAACCAGGCAAGAAATCTACGTCAAGGACCGCTCACAGCCCCGGAGCTAGATTTTCTGGGTAAAGCTGGAGACTCCTTCTATGGCCTACCCCAAAATCAAGAGCCGGGCATCATCTGGCCAGGGTGGAATACACAAGATATTGACTACTCACGTCTTGAAGGCCCGGTTGAGCTACACCTGAACCCGGTTCACAAACCGGACGGTAGCAACTTCGCTATCTATCAAGAGTCCCCCTTTACCGGGGTGAACCTACTTGCGGATTCCCGTAAAGGTGATTATCTCATCCCGGTAGACTTCCCCACCCACGTACACGCTTACTGGGTGTTCACGGCCCCCGGCATCTATGAATTTGAGGCCTACTACAGTGCCAGAACCCTTGACGGTGAGCAGAAAGCATCCCAACCCCAAAAGCTTGTATTCCTTGTAGGAGATCAGGCTATTGAGGACTGCCAGCAGGATGGAAAGCCGGTCGAAACTGGCACGGACCCGGCTCCTTCTGAGGGAGCTACCGCACCAGCCCCGTCTCCAGATCCCTCAGCTCCGTCTCCTGACCCCTCAGCCCCGTCTCCTGACCCCTCAGCTCCGTCTTCTGACCCCTCAGCCCAAACCCCAGAGCAGGGAAGCGAAACCAAAACCCTGCAAGGCCCCGCGGACAAGGGGGAAGGCCCCAGCGGTAAAACCCAAGGAGCTAGCGGACCCGAAAGCCCCAGCCCCAAGGAGGAAAGTCACCATAAATTCCACCAGCTAGAGACCAGTGGCACTATGAATCAGCAACCAACCAGCACGTCCCCCGCAGCCCCAAGCGAACCCGGGAAGACACAGTTGCTGGCCCCTCATAAGGAGCAGGAACCGGCTCAGCAAGCTCAAGAAGGGGGAGCTCAGCTTCCACCATCCTTAGCATCCACAGGCGTATCAGCAGTGGGGCTCCTGGTGGGTCTTGCCGCCCTGGCCCTGCTCACAGGAGCAGTATGCCGAAGCTACCGCAAGGCTAAACCCTCAAGATAAAACCAGAGCATGTAGCCACCCCCTGAGCAGGGGTGGCTACACGCTAAGAAACAGACCGCCCGGCAGCTCCGGGTCCACGCTTTCGCAGCTTTCTCCCACGCCAATAAGCAGTCATTCTGTAATCTATGTCTATAAACCGAGCACTCATGCCCTCCCTTACCGGGGCATGACAACCTCCAAGGAGAGACATGGCAGATGCACAAGCCCTGATCACTGACCAAGAGCAAGCCGCCAAGGGCCGCCGCACCGCCCTACTCGGCTCACTCTTTCTCATGGCCACCAGCGCCATCGGCCCCGGCTTCATCACCCAAACCGGGCAATTCACCTACACAATGGGCGCGGCTTTTGCCTTTGCCATCCTGATCTCAGTTCTGATCGATGTCGCCGTTCAGCTCAACGTCTGGCGCGTCATCGGTGTCTCCGGACGCAAAGCCCAAGAACTGGCTAACTCCCTGATCCCCGGCCTGGGCATCTTCCTAGCTATCCTGGTAGCCCTGGGTGGCTTCGTCTTTAACGTGGGCAACGTAGCAGGTGGCGGCCTGGGCATGAACTCCATGCTCGGCATGGACGCCACCACAGGCGGCATCCTCACCGCCGTCCTCGCTATCGGTGTCTTCCTCTCCAAGCGGGCAGGTATGGCCCTGGACCGTATCGTGGTTATTCTGGGTGCCATCATGATCCTGGCAACCCTCTACGTTGCCGCTGTCTCCAACCCGCCCGTAGGGGACGCCCTCAAAAACACCGTACTGCCCGAACAGGTTGACTTCACCGTCATCACCACCCTGGTCGGCGGCACCGTAGGCGGCTACATCACCTACGCCGGTGCCCACCGCATGTTGGAGGCCGGAATCCACGGCGCAGAACACGTCAAAGACATCTCCCGCTCATCGGTCACCGGCATCATCATCACCGGTGTGATGCGCTTCCTGCTCTTCCTCGCCATCCTGGGTGTTGTCGCCACCGGCGTTGCCATGGACACCGAAAAATCTATTGCCGCCCAAGCCTTCGGCATCGCGGCAGGCGAAATAGGCATCCGCATCTTCGGCCTAATTCTCTGGGGCGCTGCTATCTCATCGGTCATCGGTGCGGCCTTCACCTCCGTTTCCTTCGTGACCAGCTCTAAGACCTCCGTCACCGTCAAGAACGCGCTGACCATCGGTTTTATCGTTATTTCAACTGTCGTCTTTATCATTGCCGGTAAAGCACCCTCCACCCTGCTGATTGTGGCCGGTGCAGTCAACGGTCTGATTCTGCCCCTTGGTTTTGGTGTGATCCTCTTTGTGGCAACCTTCCGTGCCAAGACCCTGCTAGACGGCTACAAGTACCCCATCTGGCTGATTGTGATTGGCTGGGCCTCCTGGCTCCTGACCATCTACCTGGGCTTCAACTCACTCAGCGGTATCGCCAAGCTCTGGGCCGGCTAAAACCAACCCGCTCAAAAAGCACCGTGCCTGTCAGCGCTCAACTAGCCGACAGGCACGGTGCTTTTGTGTTAAAAAGGCTGATTGAGTTAAATCCTGTAGCACTGCTTTGGCACAAGCCCTTAGAGTACAGGCTCCTGCAAAAAACGGTCACGCGAAAGATCCAAATAGGCCCGCAAAGCCCGATGCGCCGCCTCCCGTTGCCCACCCTCAACCAGGGCAAGCAACTCGGCGTTCTTCTCGATAAAAGGCGCATGAAAACCCATATCGTGTGACAACTCAAAGAAAATCAGCCGCATCTCCGCCAAAATACGGGACATAGCCCGATTCAGCCGCTGCGACCGAGCCGAAGCCACCAGAGCACGGTGGAAATCCTGGTTAGCGCTCGCCATTTGGGGCACCTGCCCCCGGGCCTGGGTGGTACGGGCCCGGTCAATAGCTGCACGGGCATCACTGTTCTCCCCAAGCGGGGCGAGGCCAATCGCGGCGGACTCAACAGCCCACCGCTCAATAAAGAGCTCCCGCACCTGCTCAGCATCCGGCTGAATCACGAAGACTCCCCGGTAGGGGATCCTCTGCACCAGGTTCTCAGCTTCAAGCTCAGTAAAAGCCTGGCGCAGGGTGTTGCGGGAAACATCGAGCAGGGCGGCTAGCTGTTCTTCGACCAACTGGGTGCCGGGGGTCAGCGCAGCGGCATCCATAGCGGAACGCAAGGCAGAAGCCGCCCACTGGGGAGCCTGCATATCGGCGGGCCGATGGGTCGCTAGGGTGCTCAGCTCCGGGGTAAAGGCGGCATCAAGGGATTGGGAAGTCACAGCACTATCCTACGGGTGCCCCTAGTCAAAACGGATGAGAGCAGAACCCGCGCTGACACGCTCACCAGGCTCAGCCAGTAGCTCAGCCACGGTTCCCGCAGACTCCGCCAGCACCGGAACCTCGGTTTTCATGGCCTCCAGCAGAGCTACCTGGGTGCCTGCCCCCACACGGTCTCCTAGCTGCACGGTAAAGCGCAAAAGCGACCCGCTCATAGGTGCAAGAACCTGACCGGGCCCTTCTACCTCGGCTGTACCTGCCGGTGCCCCTGCGCTCCCCAGGGACGCAAAAACAGAATCGGGGAGGCCCACCCGGTGCGGAGTACCGTCGATCTCCAGGGTAAAACGGGTGACCCCGCTCCCCGGGAAGGTCCTAGCACCCACCGGCAGCAGGGGCTGGTGGTAGGCTACATCTGGCTCACCGCTACCCTCTGCCAGGAAGACGTCCTCAATCCAGGTGGTGTAGACCCCGAATTCGCCGCCCTCGGCGGTAAAAGCCGGCGCTTCTAAGACCTGCCGATCAAAGGGGAGCACGGTAGCCACCCCAGAAATCTCAAGCTGACGCAGGGCAAACCGCGCCCGCCGTAGCGCCTGCTCGCGGGTAGCACCAGAAACAATGAGCTTAGCCAGCATAGAATCAAAATCCCCGCTGACTACAGAACCCGGGCGCACACCGGCGTCCCAGCGGATACCGGGGCCAGAGGGCAAGCTGATGGACTCGATTCTGCCAGCGGCAGGTAGAAACCCCCGGGCCGGGTCCTCCGCGTTGATACGGAATTCAAAAGCATGCCCGTGTGCTACAGGGGTTTGGGTCATGGGCAGAGGCTCCCCGGCGGCCACCGACAGTTGGAGAGCCACCAGGTCTAGGCCGGTGACCTCCTCGGTCACGGGGTGCTCCACTTGAATACGGGTATTGACCTCAAGGAAGGAAATAGTGCCGTCCTGGGCCACCATAAACTCAGCTGTACCCACACCCACATAGCCCGCCGCCCGGAAGATATCGGCAGAAGCCCGCTCAATAGCGGCCCGCTGGTCATCGGTCAGGAAGGGGGCCGGGGCCTCCTCAATAAGTTTCTGGTTGCGCCGCTGTAGGGAACAATCGCGGGTGCCCACTACCAGGACGTTGCCCTGGAAGTCAGCAACCACCTGCGCCTCAAGGTGGCGGGGCCTCTCCAAAAAGCGCTCAATAAAGCACTCCCCATTGCCAAAAGCGGCCTGGGCTTCGCGTGTTGCAGAGGTGAAAGCCTCTTCAACCTCATCCAGGTGCCGCACGATACGCATACCGCGCCCGCCGCCACCGTGCGCCGCCTTAATGATGGAAGGCAGGCCGTTCTCCTGCGCAAAGGCACGGGCTTCTGCCGCGCTGGCTACTGGCCCGTCTGACCCCGGAGCCAAAGGCGCACCCACCGATAGCGCCAGCTCACGGGCCTTGACCTTATCGCCCAGAGCTTCAATAGTCTCGGGGGCCGGGCCAATCCAGGTGAGGCCAGCGTCAATGACCGCACGGGCAAAATCAGCGTTCTCAGCCAAGAAACCGTAGCCGGGGTGAACATCGGTGGCCCCAGAAATACGGGCAATCTCTAGAACCTTATGCATATCCAGATAGGTTTCAGCCGGTGTCGACCCCTCTAGGGCGTAGGCCTCATCAGCCAAAGCCGTGTGCAGAGCTTCGGCATCGGAATCTGCGTAGATAGCCACAGAAGCGATCCCCTGCTGCGCGCAGGTGCCAATGATACGGACGGCAATCTCGCCGCGGTTAGCAATCAAAACTTTACGCATTGTAGAACTCACTTCTGTGGGGTCAGATGGTCAAAGGGAACGAGGCAGAATTGGAGTTTAGTGCCGGGAGGGGCCTGGGCTATCAGGCGCAGGTCATCGGGATGAACCGTTGCAATCACCGGGTAGCCGCCAGTAACCGGGTGATCGGCCAGGAAGATAACAGGCTCCCCGCTGGGGGGAACCTGCATAGCTCCCGCCACCATGCCCTCACTCGGTAACTCCTTGTCGCTGAGACGGGCCAGGACCTCGGTGGGTTCTGGCCTTTCACCGCCACCCTCAGGCTCGGATAGCACCAGGCGGGCACCGATACGGTCGCTGGATTGCGAAATCTCCCAGATTGCCTCTGTGAAACGGGTCAGCGATTCCGGGGTGAACCAGTCCTGGCGGGGCCCCGGCACCGCACGAATCGTTAATATCTGCTCGCCGGGTAGAGGGAGCGGGGGAACGGGGTTGCCCACTAGTGCTGAACTTTCTGCTGCTAGGGCCAGTAGGTCACCGGGGGCTAGGGGCTCCGGGCCCAGGCCAGCCAGGGTATCGCGGGAAGAACTTGTCGCCTGCTGGGGCGCCGCAAAACCCCCACGCACAGCCAGGTAGGTGCGCAGGCCGCGTTCGGTAGCCCCTAGAGTCAGAGTTTGCCCCGGTTTGAGGGCAAAGGGGCGGTAGGAGGTGACAGCTAGCGGTTCCTCCTGGGTAGGGCTTTCTGCATCTACCGGGTTATCTTCGCTGATCCGCGCAGGAAGCTGCGCTCCGGTAAGGGCAAGAACCACATCGCGGTGGGCCGTAAGGGCCAGCCCACCGGCAAGATTCTCCAGGACGGTTGCCTGCAACTGGTTACCTACCAGCCGGTTAGCTTCTGCAGCGGCGGCGCGGTCCACCGGCCCTGATGGGGAAACACCCCAGTGGCTCAGGTCGCTGCGGCCGGCATCCTGAAAAAGGGTAAGCATACCGGGGGAGCGCACCTTCAATCCCGCAGCCAGCTCGCTAAGTGCAGGCTTACCCGGGTGCTCTTCTGCTGGGGACCTACCGGCTACCGTAATCAGTTCCCGGACCGCCTCAAACTGGACCTGCATACCCGGCTCCAAAAGCGCCGGAGGGTTCTGCGCTAAGTCCCATAGGGGCGCATTAGTGTGCCCGATTAACTGCCAGCCACCCGGCGAAGAGCGCGGGTAGATACCCGAAAAATCACCGGCTAACCCCACCGAACCCGCCGGGACGCAGGTGCGCGGTCTGGCACGGCGGGGAACATCCAGCACCTTATCGTTCCGGTGTAAGTAGAAGAAGCCGGGAGCAAAACCCGCGAAGGCCACCGACCAGCGGCCCGTGGTGTGGGTGTAGATAAGAGCCTGCTCGCTCATACCCAGGTGGGCGGCAAGATCGGACAGGTCCTGGCCGTCATAGATCACGGGAATGGTGACCGTGCGACCGTGGGCGCGCACATGACCGATTACCGGCGGCAGGTCGGGAGCGGCCAGAAAGGCGGCGGTGTAGTCGTAAGTGCTAAAGCGAACTAGGACGGTGCGGGCGGCCGGAATCAGCTCAGTTTGGCCTGCGGCGGGGTACCTGCTGAGGTGCAGGTGCAGGTACAGGGCATTTTCGAGGGTGCGGCAGTCCACCAGGGCTGCGAGGGCGCCAAAGGGCTTGACCGTGTAGATGTCTGCGCCGTCGTGTGGGCGGTGAATCATGGGCACCCCTTTACGTCCGTTCATCAAAACCGTAGATTGTTCAACAATTCTGGCAGGTGTGGCGGTGCCCACGCAAGGCCAGCTACCCATGCGGTACCTAATACGGAGTGAACGCGGCGCAAACCTTCCAAATGCCGTTCAAAGAACACGCAGATGAAGGTTTGCGCCGCACAAGCTACTGCACCAGGGCAGACTTATCCACAGTTTCCTCCAGACCCCTTGTCAAGGCACATCTTCTGAACAATTTTGGGTCCTATGAAAGACCTCTTTACCACCATCAAAACATCGGCTGAGCTACGGCATCAAGGCGTAAGCTCCGCCGCAATTACACGAAAAAGTAAAAACGGCGAGCTCATCAAAATATGCTTCAACGCCTATGTTGAAGCCAACCAATGGAAAACATGGGATGCCACTCGCCGTTGCTTGGCCCGTCATGTGGGTTTTCTCAAAACTCATCGAGGATATGTGCTGAGCCATGTTTCAGCGGCACTTTGGTGGCGGGCACCTACCCTAGATCTGCCCCTAAAAGTTTGGGTAAGCCACCCTCACCCGTCAGCCAAGGTTGCAGGGAATGTGCATTTGAGCCGTAACCGTTTGCAGGTATGTGAGCAAGCTGTTTTCCGGTCAGGTGCTTTTGTCACAACCCCTCTGCAAACAGCTCTGGACTGTGCGCGGGTGCTCCCGTGCCCCGATGCTCTGTGCATCATTGATGATCTGCTTCACCGCGATCTTGTGCAGGAAGGGGAACTATCTCAAGCTCTGAAAACTTTGGAGGGGAGGGGTGCTCTGAGAGCTCGAGAGATCGCTAAATATATGAGCGCGAAAGCCGAATCACCTGCGGAGTCCTTAGCCCGTTACTGGATTCTGCTCTGGGGTTTTACTGCCCCTGTAGAGCAGGTTCAGCTCTGGGTTAAGGGGAATGTATATAGACCGGATTTTCTGTGGGAGGATACCAGGGTGATTCTGGAGGTAGATGGAATGGTCAAATACTCAGGAACCTATGGGAGCCCCGTTGAGGTCATTCAGAAAGAGCGCCGTCGTCAGCATCATTTGGAGCTGCTGGGGTATACGGTTATCCGAGCCCAGTGGGAGGATGTTGCCCGTAACCCCGAGAACCTGCGGGCAAAGCTACTGCCAGTCCGGTGTGCGCTGATGGCTTGTGAACGCGGCGTAAACCTTCCAAATGCCGTTCAAAGAACACGCAGATGAAGGTTTGCGCCGCACTTGAGGTTTAGACGAAGGCCGCGATACGGACCCCGGCCCCTTCCAGGGCGGCCCGTACCTGCTGGGCAATAGCCACAGCCCCAGGGGTGTCCCCGTGGACGCAGATGCTGGCGGCATCCAGGGTCACGCGTGAGCCGTCCACAGCGATCACCTCACCGTCAACGGCCATACGGACCACCCGCTCAGCAACCACCTCGGGGTCATGGATGACCGCACCCGGTTCCCTCCGGGACACCAGGGTGCCCTCTGACGTGTAGCCCCGGTCGGCAAAAGCCTCATAGAAGACAGGTAGGCCCAAGGCGCGGGCGGCGCTCGCTACCGCAGAACCGGGCAGACAGAGGATAGGCAGGTCTCCCAGCTCGTGCAGGGCAGTGGCAACCGCCTGCGCTTGTGCTGTGTGGTGAACGATGGCGTTATAGAGACCCCCGTGCGGCTTGCAGTAGCTCACCTGTGCGCCCTCCACCTGCGCGATAGCTTGGAGCGCCCCCACCTGGTAGATGACGGCATCGGTGAGTTCGGTGGCGGTCATATCCATAAACCGGCGGCCAAAGCCAGCCAGGTCGGGGTAGGAAACGTGAGCCCCAACGGTTACCCCCTTCTGGTGGGCGGCTCGGACGGTGGAGCGGGCTACGCTGGGGTCGCCCGCGTGGAAACCGCAGGCGATATTGGCAGAGGAGACGGTCTGCATCATTGCAGTGTCATCGCCCATGACCCAGGAGCCAAAAGACTCCCCGCAGTCAGAATTGAGGTCAATGGAAAGAGCAGTCATACTCCTAGCCTACCGGGCACACAAGCTACCTCTTTTATCACCGGGGCGTAGGGGCTAGAATTGCTCTGGTCTCTACCAAGGAGTGCACATGAAACAGACTGCCGACCCCCGCCGGGTCACCCTTTACACCTGGATCATCTCGGTCGGTGGTTTCCTCTTCGGATATGACACCGGCATTATCAACGGTGCCCTGCCCTTCCTCCAGCAGGATTTCACGCTGTCCCCGGCGGCTGAAGGGTTGGCTACCTCCGCCTTGACGCTGGGCGCGGCGTTTGGTGCACTGACTGCGGGCCAGCTGATTGACCGGTTCGGCCGCCGCCGCATTTTGCTGGTGCTGGCGGTTGTTTTTGCGGCTGGTTCCTTGGGGCTGACATCTGCCCCCAACCTGGCGGTGTTCATCGCTTTCCGTGTATTGGTAGGCTTGGCTGTCGGTGCGGCCTCAGCGGTGGTTCCTATCTACCTGGCAGAGATTTCCCCCGTTAACCGGCGCGGGGCTATCGTTACCCGCAACCAGTTCATGATTGTTTTCGGCCAGCTTGCTGCCTACGTTATGAACGCCGTACTGGGTAATCTCTTTGCCCAGAACGTCATGATTTGGCGGGTCATGTTCGCTATCTCCGTGGTCCCTGCCCTAGTGCTTTTCCTGGGTATGCTCCTAGTTCCCGAGTCGCCCGGCTATAGGAAGTCTACGGCTACCGCCCGGGGAGTACTTGGCCAGCTCTGGCAAGAACCGGCCCTGCGTACCACCCTGCTTCTGGCCTGCGCTATCGGTATCGTCCAGCAGGCAACCGGCGTGAACGCCCTGATGTACTACGGCACCCAGGTACTCCGCGAAGCCGGGTTCTCTACCGATGCCGCCCTGACCGCCAACATCTCTAACGGTGTTCTTTCTGTCATTGGTGCGGCGGTGGGGCTCTGGTTCGTGGGCCGCTTCCCCCGCCGCCTCGTCCTCACCCTGGGTCTGGCAGGCACCACGGTGTCTCTGATGCTGCTGGCCTTGACCTCTCAGTTCCTTGATGCCTCCGCCCGCCCCTGGGCTACCCTGCTGATCTCGATTATTTTCCTTGTTTTCCAGCAGGGGGCGGTGTCCCCTGTAACCTGGGTGCTCATGAGCGAACTCTTCCCGGGCCGAGTGCGCGGTGCCGGTATGGGTGTTGCCACCTTTGTCTCCTGGATGGCGAACTTCTGCGTCTCCCTCTTCTTCCCCCAGATGGTTGCCGCCCTGGGGCTGGGGGCAACTTTTGCGGTCTTTGCGGTCATCGGTGTGGGGCTGATTGCCTTTACCCGCCGCGCTGTGCCCGAAACCGCCGGAAGAACTATGGACTAGCGACCGCTCCAAAACCCACAGCCTACCTACAGGCATGGCAGGGTTAGGGCATAGACTGCTGGGCCGTACTGGTACTAAGAGTAGTTGTCGGGCGGAGATAAGCGAAGAACTCCAGATGTGTGTACCTATTGCCTTAGAAAAATGTGTTTCATTCTGCAAAGGGCGCTAGCCGTGAGGGGGCAAGGAGTGCGTGTTGAGGGCGGACCGGAAAGAGCCCCCCTTTTCTATGCCCTCAGCCGGAGCTCGGTGGGCGTCTCACGTCATAAATCATTCTGCGGGATGATTTATGGGTTTCTGAGTATCCACTCGGTGTTTTCTGGGTAGGTCGAATCTACACTAAAAGATAGATACACCACATTTACCCCCGCTCAGAAGGGTCAGACGATGGACACTCCTACCCTGCCAATGGATCAGCCTCCCGCCCCTCCGGTTCCCGCCCACCGGCCACGCAAGAAAAAGAAGATGTCTACTCTCACCAAGGTCCTCATCGCTATCGCAGCCGGTGTCGTAGCCCTCATCCTGGTTGGGGTTCTCGTCTTCAGCAGTCTTTTCGGTGCTAGCTCGACAGCCTCCGGCGGAGCCATCCCCGCCACCGACTACATGATTCTGAGCAAAGAAGGGGTCAGCAACAAAGTTCGTGTGGAGGGCACAATCCAGCCCGGTGAAATCCGTAGCGTCACCACCCACCTGACCTCACCCATCAGCGCCGTCAACGTGGCTGTGGGCGACCGGGTTGAGATGGGCCAGACCCTAGCCACCATTGATACCTCGACTCTGCAAGGGGAACTAGACACCCAGCGCGTTCAGCTTGAAGGAGCGGTCACCACCGCCCAGACGGCGCTTAAGGCAGCACAAACCGCCTACGACCAGCACAACCAGGGCATCAACAACGGTACCAACCCAGAAATCCTTGCTGCACTCGCCGCCCAGCGCACTGCGGCTGAGCAGCTCACCCAGGCTAATAACAGCCTGGCGACTGCTCGGACTCTACGCGACCAAGCAGCTGCCGAAGGTGCTGACCTGACCGCTCTAAACGCCGATCTCGCAGCCGCCGAGTCAGCCCAGCGCTTGGCCGCTGGCGCAAAGTCCGATGCGGATTCCGGTGTTAGCACTGCCCGTAACGCCGCCTCAACCCAGCTTGCAACCCTCGAAGCGGAACTGGGTAACGCCCGGACCTCCCTAACCAGCGCCGAAAGGGCCCGCGACCAGGCACTTACCTCCCTGCAAGAGGACATTGATGGCGCAACCATCACCTCGCCCATTAACGGTGTAGTCATGACCGTTGCTAAGCCCGGTGCCCCCGCAACCGGCCCCGTAGTCACTATCGGTGACGATTCAAAACTGACCATTACCTCAAGTGTGCGCGAATCTGACCTCCCCAAGGTCAAAGAAGGCAACAAGGTCACCTTCACTGCAGGCTCAAGTGGCACCAAAGAATACACCGGAACTGTTACCTCGGTAGCCTCTATTGCGGACTCAGCCCAGCAGGCCGGTAGCGAAGCCGCAGGCACTGCCGTAAGCGGTGTGGGTACCGGCAGTAGCCCCACCTTCACCGTCACTATCGAGGTCACCGGCGACCGCGAGGGCCTCTACCTGGGCTCCAGCGTCAAGGCCAACATCATTACCGCCGAGGAAACTGATTCTCTGGCTGTACCCGTAGACGCCGTGTACACCAATGACCTGGGGGCCAAGAGTGTCGTGGTAGCTGTACCCCAGGACGGCGGGAACTACGTCCTTGAAGAACGCACTGTAGAAACCGGCCTTGCCAACGACATCGATATTGCTATCACCGGCGGTGAGCTGGCCGAAGGGGATATGGTTCTGACCTACGGTGAGAACTACCGCTACCGTGTGGGCGAGACAGTGACTTTGGACGCCGGCGTGAGCTACGGCTGGTAAAACCATGAGCCAGCAACTAGTACAGCCTCCAGAAACCCTGCTGGATATGCGGGGCATCGTCAAAACCTTTAACCTGGGCACCCCCAGCGAAATCACCGTTCTACCTGGCATTGACTTTCACGTCAATCGTGGGGAGTTCGTATCGGTTGTGGGGCAGTCCGGTTCCGGTAAAACCACCCTCATGAACATCATTGGTCTGCTGGACCGGGCCACCTACGGCTACTACACCTTTGATGGCGAGAACATCCCCAACCTGAGCGATGATGAACTGGCTTTCTACAGGAGCCAGAATATCGGGTTCATCTTCCAGAGCTTCAACCTGATTGGGCGCATCTCGGCGCTCAAGAACGTTGAGATGCCTATGATGTACGCGGGCATGAATGCTCGTGACCGCAGGGAACGAGCCGCCTACCTGCTGGAGCAGATGGGCATAGCTGACCGGATGGAGAACAGCCCAGCGGCCCTCTCCGGCGGCCAGAAACAGCGTGTAGCCATTGCCCGTGCCCTGGCCAATGACCCGCCCCTGCTCCTGGCCGATGAGCCTACCGGTGCTCTCGATAGCCAGACCGGGCGCATGGTCATGGACCTCTTTCATCAGCTCAACAAAGAGCAGGGTAAGACCATCGTTTTTATTACCCACAACCCCGAGCTGGCCGCAGAAACTGACCGCATTGTCACCATGGTTGATGGCCGTATCGTCGCCGGTAAAGAGGCCGCCGCCCCTTATATGAGCGCCAATGGACTTACAGACCCTACCGGTCTTCTATCGGCTCCGGTGGCTAGCGCAGCGGTAGTTCCGCCCGCACCGGGCGGCACTGAGCCCACCCCCGAGGAGGTCCAGCCGTGAACATCAAAGAGTCAATCAGCCTAGCGCTGGGTAGCCTGCGCAACAATAAAATGCGCTCTTTCTTGACCCTTTTGGGCATCATCATGGGTATCGCCTCAGTGATTGCGATTCTGACCCTGGGTCACTCCCTGCAAACCCAGGCTAACCAAGCTGTTGTGAGTTCGGGAGCCAATGACCTCAATATCCAGGTGAAAGAACGGCCCCGTGAGGACGAAGGCCAAACTTCTGCAAACATATCTAGCCCCTATGGAATGATGGGTAGCTCAGGCCAAATGCCCACCGGGGACTCCCTTATCAGCATTGATGACATTAACACCCTCAAAGAGGTTATGGGTGATAATATCGCCGGTATTCCCCTGGGGAACTCAGCCTCCTATGGTGCTGAGCTTACCTATGAGGGCCAGACCAACTCGGAGAGTCTCATAAATTTCGTCAATATGGACTACTTGGAGCTTAACCCCAAGAACCTGGTGGCCGGCCGGGCTATCACCCAAACCGATATTGATAACAAGCGACCGGTCATCATGATTTCTACCGACCAGCTGTCACTTCTGGGAGGCGACCCTGTTCAGGCGGTGGGGCAAGAAGTAGAGGTTAGCTCGGGTGGCTCCAGCACCATCTATGCTGTTGTTGTAGGTGTTTACCAACCTGATAATACTGGCGGTCTTTTGGGCATGTCGGTGCCAGGCGCGGTCTTGATGCCTTACACCTTTGAGGGTCAGTTCAGCAGCATGAATGCAGATGGCTGGTCCTACCTGAGTGTACGCCCTGCGGAGGGTAAAGACCTGGCCCAGGTCAAGGCTCTGCTTCAGGCGCACCTCACCAATATGTATCGTTCCGATGAGCAGTTCATGGCTGAAATTATGGATTACTCAGCGGCCACACAGTCCTTCAACGATGTGCTGGCCGGTATTAGTGCGGCTATCTCGGCTATTGCCGGTATCTCACTGCTGGTCGGTGGTATCGGTGTCATGAACATTATGCTGGTGACCGTGACCGAACGTACCCGCGAAATTGGCATCCGTAAGGCCCTGGGCGCTACCCGGGGAGCTATCCGTCTGCAGTTCGTGGTGGAAGCCATGATTGTCTGCCTGGTCGGTGGCATCTTGGGCGTAGTGGTCGGCGGCGGGCTCGGTATGCTGGGCTCAAATATGCTGGGGACCTTTGTGTTCCCGCCGCTGAGCGCTGTCACCCTGTCCCTGGGGTTCTCGCTAGCTATCGGCCTCTTCTTTGGCTACTACCCGGCCAATAAGGCGGCTAAGCTGGACCCCATTGACGCCTTGAGATACGAATAGATCCCTAGCCGCAGTGTAAAGCACCCCCTGCTCTCTTCCGCATACTTGCCAAAGAGAACAGGGGGTGCTTTTGTGCGCTGAGAGTATCTGCCTTAGCGCAGGGTTTCACCGATCTTAAGGTGAACCACCGAGGGGCCGCGTGTTTCCAGGGCCTTCTGAACAGTCTCCGTAAGGGTGTCCATGGTGGCGGTGAAACCTGTGGCACCGAAGCCCTCAGCCAGCTTGACCCAATCAGGCTGAACCAGGTCTACCGCAACCGGCGCGATGCCACGGTCGCGTTCGTTCTGGCGAATCTCACCGTAGCCACCGTTCTCTACACAAATGATGGGCAGATCCAACTGCTGCTCAACAGCGGTCATGAGCTCCTGAATAGCGAACATGAGCGCACCGTCACCGAGCAGACAGACCACCGGACGCTCGGGCGCTGCCACCTTAGCGCCAATGGCAGCAGGCAGGCCGTAGCCCAGGGTGGCGTAGGTTGCCATGTAGAGCAGGGAATTAGGCCGGGGTGCCCGGTAGAAGGTGGTGGTGCCCATGTAGGTTACCTGTGAGGAGTCACCGGCAATGATGGTGTCCTGGGGCAGAATCTCCATGATGCGCTCGTTAAGCTCTGCCAGCTCGGGGGCGATAGCGCGCCCCTCGTTATCCAGGGCATCGAAGATGCCCTGGAGATTGCGCTCTTGGCGGGAACCGGGGGTGACACCCTGCTCCGCCAGAGCTTCAAGGAGCTGGGGGATAACAGCCCGAGAGTTCCCGGGTAGCTCAAGGTCCGGGGTGATGTTGGTGAGCATCTGGTCGCGGGTAATATCAATGCGGATGACCGGGCCTGCGGGGCGGATATCGCCGTCCCAGAGCTCAGCTTCACCGATCTTAGAGCCAATAATAAGCATGGCATCGGCTTCCCGGCAGAAAGCGTGAGCGGCGCTCAGGCGCAGGTCAGCGCCCAAGGAAAGACGGTGCTTCTCGGGGATAGCGCCTTTACCATTGACGGAAGTAATAACCGGTGCTTCGAGAAGTTCAGCCAGGGTAAGCAGGTCATCAGCGGCAGAGATAGAACCGCCACCGGCCACAATCAGCGGCGCTTTAGCTTCTGCCAGAATACGGGCGGCTTCGCGCACATCATCGACCGGTGCAGGCTGAGGCTTGCCCAGGGGGCGGGCCTGCAGAATTGCGGGGTCAAGCTCAACTTCGCTTTCGAGGACATCCAGGGGCACCTCAATGTGAATGGGGCGCGGGCGGTTGTGGGTGAAGGAGCGGAAAGCGTTGTGGATAATATCCACTGCTTCCTCTGCCGAGTTTACGCGGCGGGAGAACTCCACAATGGAGTTGACGGCACCGGTAGGGTTTTTAGTCTCGTGCAGGGCGCCGATATCGCGGAACTCCTGGCCTACCGGGCGGCCGGGGGAGAGGATAATCATGGGGCGGGACTCTGCGTAGGCGGTTGCGGCTCCCGAGAGGGAGTTCAAGAGACCGGGGCCGGAGGTTGTAATGACAACGCCGGGCAGGTTGCGGGTCTGTGACCAGCCATCGGCACCGTAGGAGGCACCCTGCTCGTGGCGGGTGGTGACCGGGTGGATGCCGAGTTCTTCGAGATGGCGGTAGAACTCTAAGTTGTGGGTGCCGGGAATACCAAAGACGGTATCGACGCCGTAGTTACGCAGGGTTGCCAGGATGGCGTAGCCAGCGTTGCGGCGCGGCTCGGTTACTTCGGTGCTACGGTCAGGCAGGGAGGGGTGGGTCATGGGTACCTTTCAGCTTGAAATATTCTTTTAACGTCCGCTCTAGCATACGGGTTTTTAAGGTCTCGGGGCGGGAGGCTGACCTGTGAAATGTTATGCACAGCACAGTATTCTTATGAGGTTCTGTGGGGTGAGTCAGGCAGGTGGGCGGCAGAGAGGGATAAAATATTAAGTAGACTTATGAAAATGGTCAAACAGGTCCCCCTCCCCCAAGATAGCCAGGATGCCATGCCCCTCTCCACCCCACGTCGTCTCAGGATACTCACCCTTACCACCTGCACGCTCTTAGCCGCGGCCGCCTGCGGTGGTCCTGGGCAAGGAACAGAAAATCCCTCAACCCCTCAGGGCCCGGCGCCTTCCACCCAGAAAGCCCAGCAAACATCACCAAGACCGCAGGCCCAACCCCAGGAAGTCATAGGCGGTGGCCAAGAAATCTTTGCTCACCGCTATGTTGCCCTTTACGGCAACCCCAGCGGCCCCTCTCTGGGGGCATTGGGGGAGCAAAGCCCAGAAGAGTCGGTTACAAGAGTCAAAGATTTAGCTAGCCAATACCAGGGGTACAGCCAGGAGAAAGTTATCCCGGCCTTTGAGATCATTGCTACCGTCGCCAGCTCAGCACCGGGTGTGGACGGCGATTATTCAGACGAAGCCAGCCTGGAGAGCCTGCGCCCCCTCGTAGACCTGGCCGCCAAGGAGGGGATCTACGTCATTCTTGATTTCCAGCCCGGGTATAGCAGTTTTACAGAGCAGGTCAAAGACTATGAAGAACTGCTCAAAGAACCTCACGTGGGCATTGGTATAGATGCTGAATGGAGAATCTACCCCGGCCAGGTGCACCTGCAACAGATCGGGAGCGTAGATGCCAGCGAAATCAATGAGACCCTGGACTATCTAGCTGAGCTGACCCAGCAAAATCACCTGCCCCAAAAAATGGTGGTTCTGCACCAGTTCACCCTGTCCATGATCGCTCATAGATCCCAGCTTGAGAGCAAGCACCCTGAGCTGGCCCTGACCCTCCACGCCGATGGGCACGGTAGCCCCGAACTTAAAGAGGCAACCTATCAGCAGCTACTAGCCGGTCTGAACCCCGAGATTAAGCCCTCCTGGAAAAACTTCTATGACGAAGATACCCCCATGCTAAGCCCGGCAGAAACCTACGCCCTGGAACCTAAACCCTTTGTGGTGACCTACCAGTAAGAAAGCAAGAGCCCGGCCTATGCCTTCCCCAGGCCTAAGATGGCCATGTGAGAAGGTAAGCCGGGCTAGCTAGGGTTCGGGGCAGTTCGCCCAGGACCTTAGGATTTTAGCCGCTCCTGCCAGGTCTTGATGACAGCAGGATCTGTGGGCTTGGTGGCCATCGAGGCCACCACATAGACCACCAGGGACACCGCGATACCGTAGTAGATAGGTTCGTTAGCCAGTACCCCAAAGATCGGCATGCAACCTAGGGTCACCAGGGAGCCAACCGCCATGGACAGGGCTGCAGCTACCCCCGTACCCCGCTTCCAGAGCAGGCCACCCAGGATAGCTACCATGAGCCCTCCAACCAAGATGTCGTAGGCAATGGTCAGGGAGGTGACCGTATCGGTCAGGGCAATAGCAAGAGCGGTGGTGATGACACCCAGGATGAGCAGGTAGATACGGTCAGCCTTGAGGGCTGTATCGCTTTCGGGGTCCTCTTCCTGCATGGCAGGCTTACCGGTGAGGAAGGGGATGACATCGACCCGAGCTACGGTAGCTGCTGCAATCAGAGCGCCGGATGCGGTGGACATCATGGCAGCAACACCTGCCGCCAGGACAATACCGCCGATACCTGCGGGCAGGAAGTTCTGGGCAACGGTGGCAAAAGCGTCGTCCTTGCTCTCAAGCCCAGGAGCCAGGGCGGCGGCAGCCATACCGATGACAGCGCCAGCAATACCGTAGAGGGCAATGTAGATACCGGCACCGGCCCCACCCCAGCGGGCTACCTGCGGTGAGCGAGCGGAAAAAACTCGCTGCCAGATGTCCTGGCCCACCAGGATGCCCAAAGTGTAAATCACGAACATGGTGATAATGGTGTCCATACCCATGGCCCCGGGGGCAAAGAAGCTGGAGTCCAGGCGTTCCGTCAGGCCCTGCCAGCCACCGGCCTTGTTCAGGGAGAAGGGGAGCATGAGCAAGAAAATACCCACGGTCATGATGGCGAACTGCATCATGTCGGTCAGGGTAATGGACCACATACCGCCTAAGAGGGAGTAGCCGATGACGACCAGGGAGCCCAATAGGATAGCGCTGGTACGGTCCATATCTAAGAGGACCCTGAAGACGGTGGCGTAGGCTGCAGTGGAGGTCACGGCAATCATGACGGTGTAGGCCAGCATGACGATGGAGGAAACCTGGGTAGCCCGCACACCGTAGCGCAGGGAGAGCATCTGGGAGACGGTGTAGATTTTCAGGCGGGCAATGATGGGTGCAAAGATGAGGGACAGTAAGAGTACACCGACCGCGATAGCCACAACCAGCCACATGCCTGAAATGCCGAACTTGTAGCCCAGGCCCACGCCGCCCACAGTGGATGCGCCGCCCAGGACAACGGCGCACATGGTGCCGGTGTAGAGTGCGGGGCCCAGCCTGCGGCCTGCTACTCGGAAGTCTTCGGCGTTCTTGGCTTTTCGTTTGCCGATGTAGCCAAAGAGGATCAGTGCTGCCAAATACAGCAGAATAATGGCCAGGTTCATGCGTGTTCCTTTGTGTTGAGGCCGTGTGTGCTTGACCAGTGGGGTCGTTGATGTGGCTAAGCCCTCACGGTGGTGAGTTGCAGGCCACAGTTTATTGTAGCCGTCTCTTGAAAAAACATGCACATTGACCCCGGCCCGTACTTTGGGGAGGGGCGGTATGGGATACCTTTTACCTACTTTGAATAGGCCTGGGGCGAAAGGGCTATTGGTAAGAGCGGGCGGACTCTTTTGCCCGCTGCAAGAGCCACAAAAATCAAGGGAAGAGTTGCTGCGTTAGACCCGATGTAGATGCCCCAGCGGGTGCGGGTAGGAAGCCCCGCCCCTGCCTTGGTGATCAAGCGACCCGCTATGCCCGCCATGAGGGGTGCGGTCATCAGCCCACCGTTATAGCGGCGCTGGATAAGGCTCCGGCAGATATGGCTCATCGCGTTACCCACCAGAGCAGATGGGGGGCCTAGCACGAGAACCTGCTGAAGTTTACCGTGGGGCAGACAGGCCCCTGCTACCAGTGCAAGAGCAGATGCTCCGGTGAGAAGGGCCGTAGCTAGGGCAAAATCCTGCTGGCTTGACCAGGGACCGCACTCTCTAATGCGGTGGGGGAGAGCTTCGATATCTTGGTAGAAGTGCGCTACTTCCTCGCAATTATGGGCGGCAAAGACCCCAAGCAGTGAAGCTATAAGCGCTGTCTTGCGTGGTTGCATGGTCATAACCTCTCGGGGGATCTGCTTGCGCTGAACTGCTTCCTGCGTAAGCGTCTTACCTAGCTTTCATTTTTGCAGACCTTCGGTGCAAAAAGATACGGCCCCCCTTGTGCCAGGGAGCAGTGCTTCAAAGCCGTCGTGTATTAGGTTTGCCCCCACCTGTATATGTATGAGCGCCGGTATAAATAATCAGGGCAAACAGCTCAAAAGGCCCCCGCAAACGGGTTATAGTTGAGTGAAATCTCGTGTCAGCGCTCACAGGAGCCTGCTTGACCCCCTCTTCCGTTGCCCCAAGGAGCCCTCACCATGGCAGAAGCCTTTTTCTCGTCCAAACCCAACCGCGTCATCGCCACCGGCGCTGACGGCGTAGAACGCCTTGGCCCCGTCAACGCCGCAGAAGTACCCCGCTGGGCCGGAACTGCCACCTTCGCCCGCCTACCCCGCCTGGACGAGGTAGAAAAAGCAGATATCGTAGTCGCCGGTATGCCCTGGGACTCCGGTGTCTCCTACCGGCCCGGCGCACGCTTTGGCTCCAACCACGTGCGCGAATCCTCCCGCCTGCTCCGCCCCTTCAACCCCGCCGCCAACATCTCCCCCTTCAAAGAAGCCCAGGTAGCAGATGCCGGGGACATCATCGGCAACCCTTTCAACATTGAAGAAGCCCTCGAAATGTTCGAGGCCGGTGCCCACGAACTCACCAAGGACGGCGCGCAGCTCGTGACCATCGGCGGTGACCACACCATCGCCCTGGCCAACCTGCGCAACCTGCACAAGAAACACGGCAAAATCGCCCTGCTCCACTTTGACGCCCACCTGGACACCTGGGACACCTACTTCGGGGCCGAATACACCCACGGCACCCCCTTCCGCCGCGCCTTTGAAGAAGAACTACTGGACACCGACGCCCTCTGCCACGTAGGTACTCGCGGCCCCCTCTACGGCACCGAAGACCTAGAAGACGACGCCCGCTTCGGCTTTGGCATCGTCACCAGCGCCGACGTCTACTACCTGGGCGTTGAGAGAGTCGTCCAACTGCTCCGTGAGCGCATTGGCGACCGACCCCTCTACGTCTCCATCGACATTGACGTGCTCGACCCCGCCCACGCCCCCGGCACCGGCACCCCCGAAGCGGGCGGCATCACCTCCCGCGAACTCCTGGAAATCCTGCGCGGTCTGCGCGGGCTCAACCTGGTCGGATCTGAGGTTGTTGAAGTAGCCCCTCCCTACGACCACGCCGAACTGACCGGTATCGCCGCCGCCCACGTGGTCTACGAACTCATCAGCCTGCACGCAATCGGTGCCACCGACCAGCCCGCCTCACCGGCAGCTGGCCTTGCTGGCACTACCTACAACGGCTAGAAAGGCAGACCCGTGAGTAAAATAGCTAACCTGCTGGCAGAAGCGACCCCCGCTGAAGCCCGCATCATGCACCACTTTGCCGACCGTGCCGCCGGTTTCCGCCCCTCGGCAGTGCGCGATGTTTTTGAGGTCGCCATGCGCCCCGGCATCATCTCCCTGGCCGGTGGAAACCCCGACCTGGACCTGCTGCCGCTGGAACAGCTCGGTGCTATGAGCGCCCGCATCATTCAAGAAGAGGGCCTAGAAGTTCTGCAGTACGGCTCCGGCGCGGGCCTGGAAGAACTGGCTGAGCTGGTCTGCCAGTTCATGGAATCTGAAGGTGCCCGCCCATCCGTGGACGATATTCAGATGACCGCAGGCTCCCAGATGGGACTGGACCTGGCCACCAAACTTTTCGTCAACCCCGGGGATGTCATTCTGGCAGAAGGCCCCACCTACACCGGTGCCCTGGGCGTTTTTGAGGGCTACCAGGCTGATGTGCGCCAGGTCGCACTCGACCAGGACGGCCTGGACCCCGCCGCTGTCGCCCAAGCCATTGCTGACATCCGCGCTGAGGGTAAAGAGGTCAAGTTCCTCTACACCATCCCCAACTTCCAGAACCCCACCGGCATCACCCTCTCGGATGAGCGCCGTCAAGAGCTGGTGCGTATTTGCCGCGAAGCTGACGTACTGATTGTGGAAGATAACCCCTACGGCCAGCTCTCCTTTGACGGGGTGCGCCGCCGCTCCCTCTACTCCCTGGACCCCGAGAACGTGCTCTACCTGGGCTCCTTCTCTAAGGTCTTCTCGCCCGGTGTGCGCGTGGGCTGGATGGTCGCGCCCTTCCGCGTCCGCAAGTTCTTGCAGATTGCCGGTGAAGCCGTCACCATCTGCCCATCGGTGCTCTCTCAGCGCCTGGTGCTGGGCTTCATGAGTGAGGGCCTGTGGGAGTCCCACACCCGCCGCACCGCCGCCCTCTACCAGGCCCGTTGCCAGGCTGTGTTGGATGCCTGCCAGAAGTACATGCCCGCAGGGACCACCTGGACAGTGCCTGAGGGAGGCTTCTTCACCTGGCTAACCCTGCCCCAAGGGTGCAAGTACGCCGATGCCACCGACGCCCTAGCCCCGGCCATTGAAGCCGGTGTGGTCTTTATCCCCGGCTCAGCCTTCTACGAGCCGGTAGAGATTGACGGGAAACTGGTCAACCCCGGCGCTAACCAGCTCCGCATCGCCTTCTCCGCTATCGAACCAGAAGCACTGACCGAAGGCGTCAAGAGGCTGGCTGAGGTGCTTGCCGGGTAATCCCCGCCGAGGGTAATAGGTGCGGGGCGCAGGGTGAGGCTTGCGCCCCGCACCTTTATATTCGTAGCAGATCGCAGGAGAAGAGGTGAAGCCTATGTTAGAGAAAGCCAGCAAAGCCGCTACCGAAATCTTCTCGCCCTTTGTGCTCTCCGGGCTGTTGCTGGCCATCATTGCGATCGCCACAGACCCCACCTGGGTCGTACCTGTGGCGCTCTCACTCCTCTTTATCGTGGCTATCCCCCTGGCCCTTTCCCTCTGGATGCACCGCACCGGCAGGGTAGGGGACCGCTTCATCCAAGACCGGGCACAGCGCACCCCCTTCTACGCGGGCACCCTGCTCTCTTTCACCGCCGGGGCGCTGGCCCTGAACTTCGTGGATACCAGTAGCCAGGTGCCCCTGGCCCTCAACCTGTCGGTGGCTATGTTGCTGGTCGTTGCCCTGGTCAACCTCAAAATTAAGGCCAGTATGCACGCACTGGTGGCCGCCCTCTTCGCCCTGGTCTTCCCGCTCTACATACCCCTGCCCACCCTGGGTTACCTGGTGGGTGCAGGAGTGTGGGCTAGCACCGTCTACTCCCGCTACTACCTGCGCAAACACACCGTCCCTGAGCTGGCCCTGGGCACGCTCTTTGGGGTCGCGCTCGCGGCTGTCTTCCTGGGGCTGAGGTAGGACTTTATAGGGTTTCTACACGCTCGTGTGGCCGCTGTCTTTTCTGGCCTGCTCCAGGGTCTGCACGAGGTCTAGGGCCTGCGCTTGATCCTTCATGACAACCTCATAGGCGCTACCGTCCTTCACGGTGAGACTCACACGGAACTTTCCGCCCATATTGACCCGGTATCCCTGCGCGGTCTTGACAACAGGCCAGTTAATAGCCCCGGAATTGAGCCCAGAATCTTCTTCCGTCTGGACGGCCACGATATCCGAGTAGGCTATGTCCCTGCGCCACAGGGGTGCCCTGATTTCCAGGGCGGAGCCGAGGTGCACCTGCACCTTAAAGAGCGAAAGGTAGGCCGCATCCAGGAGTACTAGCACAAAGATAGAGGACAACAGGGCGGGCAAAATGTTCCCCGTCCTGTCCGTCAGAAATAAGGGAAGTCCAAGAGATAGTACAAGGACAAGAGATACAAGACCTAAGGAGGCTATAACCATGGTGCCCGGACGGGCAAGGTACTTTTTACCCATGTCACTCAACTTTCGGTAGTCCCGGGGGTGCTAGTGTCCTCATCAAGGTAGCGGTGAGCGATTGGTAGCCACAGGAGCGCCATGAGCGCCAGCACAAGCGCAAGCGCGGCAACAGTACCGCCCGGGCTGGCTCCGGCACCCCACCCAATCAGCGGGTTCACAGCTATACCCACCAGGCTACCAAGAGTGCTAGCAACATTGAGTACCGTGGCTCGACGGTGCGCCGGGATAACCTTATTAGCCACAGCCCGTGTGATGGGGCCTCGCGCGTGCATACCAAGAACCACCAGCACAAACCCCGCAATCACAGCAGCAGGGTGCGGGACAACCATCAAACCGAACCCTGCAACCCCGTAGCCCATAGCCAAGAGCAGACTGTTCCTGCGGCCCAAACGATCAACCACCGAACTGGCATAGTGGTTGTAGAGAGCGGCCAGCAACTGTGCCGAACCGCCGATGATTCCCCAGGTGGCGACCGGTACCTGCGCAGCCTGGAACAGTGGCTGGTTGAGTGTAAAAACAGCGTTAAAAATGACGAAGGCCGCGCTGGAAGCAACCGCCGTATAGAGCAGAACAGGGTTGGTCAAAAGCAAGCCGGCACCACCTCTAAGGCTTGCCCAAGTGTTCTCAGGCTCCGGGCCATTAGCCTTTGTAGGTTGCTGGCCGGGCAGGAAAGCAACAGCCACAGCGGCACCAAACGCAAAGACAGCACTGACGGTAGCCGGTAGCCAAAGGCTATGCGCCGCCATCAAACCGCCGGCAACAGACCCAACCACCCCGGCCCCCAGTTCTAAGGAACTCAAATGACCCCATACACCTACCGAAATATCGTCGGCGGTCTCACCCAGCGAGTCATAAATATAGGCGTCCTGCACACCGGTGAGCATGGCAATGCCCAGCCCACTGAATACGAAGGATAAGGCAAAAGCGCCTAGGGAGTGCCCAGCGGCAAAAAGTATCTCGGCCACCGCGTTGAACACAAAACCGGTCAGGATGACCCAACGCCGATCTACCCGGTCTGCCACCAGGCCAGAAGGCACCTCGGCTACGAGAATACTGGCCAGTAGGATGCTTTCCAGCAGGAAAATATCCTCTAGGGACAGCCCCCTGGATGTCAGGAACAGGGCGCTGACCGGGACGTAGAAGGAAAATCCCGCTGCGACAGTTGCTAGGGCAATAGGTAGCAGGGAACGGTCTTTCCACACGCGGGAGGCAGCGGTGGGAGCACCCATGAGGACCTCCATATCCGTGGGCAACGCAAACTTCAAAGAGCGGGGGAGCCCAGAGCTCCCGTAGCTTACCTGCTAGGTGTCCTGCCGGTTCCGGTAAGCAATGAAAGCTAGAGCAACAAGAGAGGCAAGGCAGGCAACATACAGGACAACAGACTTGTAGCTTTGGTCAACAAAAGCAAGAACGACAAAGATTATTGCCAGGAGGGTAATAAGAACCCAGGCAACAATACTATTGCTGATCTTGGCCCGATTCTTTTCATTCATACCTAGCATGTTATCGGGTAGCGCTATTGGGGGAGTAAAAAATTACCTCCGGATTGTTGAAACAGAAACGCCGGAGGTCACCCCAAAAGAGCCTCACGGGGAAGGTAACGGCCCGATTTACTCCGGTATGGCAGTCGGTGCAGTTCTGGGTCTGATGGCCTATGTGAAGGGCTGGCTCTAGGTAGCGGCAGGTAAAGGGAGGGCGGGAGCTACCGCTAACATTTTATGAGTCCCGGTTTCTTGCTTTGCTTGATAGCCTGCCAACGGCATACACAACTGCGGTTCCGGCAGCCGTCATGAGAATCCCAAAAATGATGTGCCCGTGGCCGGGGTCGCGGATAATCATCTGGAGTGAAAAGCCTGCCAAAATGAAGGCAGTCCAGAGAACGTAGAACATATACGGTTTGCGCATACCTACATCCTTTCATGCGGTGTTTTAAGGAGTCCGCTCCGACCTCTGCGCGTGCTTCCGAAGAGAGGGAGCAAAGACGACCCCCAGCCCCATCGCAGAGATGACCGAGACGGGGGTAAAAATAGCGACCGGGTCACTGGCTATGGCAGAAATAAGCAGCCACTCAACCGCCAGTAGTGCAATCACTGCGGCCGCAAGAAAAGCTGAGTAAGTAAACATGTGGCCCATATCCAGTTTCTGATGCATGAGGCCAACCTTTCGTAAGAGGGGAAGACACCTGGGGTTCTGGGAGCTTACAGCTCCGGAGCCTGGTGTGATGATGGGGCGACCAAGGCCACCGCCAGGGTCGTGGCAAAAGCCAGGCCAAATGAGGCTACAGCGAGGAAAGAGCCAAGGCTCGGGTCGGCATCCGGCCGGTTCAGCAAGCTGAACCCTGCAGATATGCCAGCCAGTGAGAGGACCCAGGCAACCGCTAGAACACGCGATACTTTTGATCTCATACCTACAGTATGGCGTGACTTGGGTCTCGTTTGTGGCATGTTGATGCCGTGGCGAAGCTCTGATCTGCGGACCCGGTGCTTAGTGTGCGGCGCAAACCTTCATGCGCGTGTGCTTTGAACACGCTGGTGAAGGTTCTCACCGCATTCAGTTTGTGGTGGGTGGGGGGGGGAAGGCTAAGCCCGTAAGGAGACGTAGATGAGCTATGTGGGTATGGGTAGGCCGGCAAGGGGTGGCTCCGGCACTGAACTGCTACCCACCGTTCACCCGCGCTTTGCCCGCACGTGAGCGTCCCCACCGCCGCCCTGCCCCATAATGGTGCTATGCGTATCTTTGCCCACCGGGGAGCCTCCGGAACCCGCCCCGAAAACACCCTCACCGCTTTCACCGCCGCCGCTGACGCCGGTGCCACCTGGGTTGAAACCGACGTAGACCTAGCCGCCTGCGGCACCCCCGTCCTCCTGCACGACACCGACCTAGACCGCACCAGCAACCTGACCGGCTCCCTCTACACCTACACCGCCGCCCAGCTTGCCACCGCAGACGCCGGCTCCTGGTTCTGCCCCGATTACGCCGGTGAGCCTGTACCCACCCTGGACCAGCTCGTCACCCTGGCTAACGAGCGCGGGCTGAGCCTCAACATCGAACTTAAATCCAACGAACAGGGGGCAGAACGCTCCCACCTGCTCATTGACCGGGTCATTGCTGAGCTAGCTCAGCTCAGCCCAGAGCGGCAGGTTATCGTGTCCTCCTTCAATCACCTGCTCTTAGCTGAGTTCAAACGCCGCGCCCCGCAGTACGCCGTGGGGGCACTCTTAACTGCCGAGACCTTCCAACCGGATTGGCTATCGGTCCTAGAGCTAATTGATGCTCAAGCCGCCCACCTGGAGGACCGGGGTCTGACCCGCGCAAGCGTGCGAGCCCTGCGCCAGGCCGGCTACGGGGTCAATGTGTGGACGGTCAATAGCGCCGCCCGCGCCAATGAGCTCAAAAACTGGGGTGCCACGGGCGTTTTCACCGACTACCCGGAGAGGCTTCTGCACCTGGAAAGCTAGGCCGGAACAGGCATGAGGTTAGCTTAGTCCCGACCCACCACGGGCTTAGAGTGCCTACTCTCACCGCGCCGTCCCTGCCCTGGGCGGTGCGGGCTTGCTAGGCTTGAATTCCATGGTGAACAAAATTGGTTTTGACCGTGAAAAATACATTGAGATGCAGTCCCGGCATATCCAGGAGCGCCGCGAGCACATCGGCGGCAAGCTCTACTTAGAAATGGGCGGCAAACTCTTTGACGATATGCACGCCTCCCGCGTCCTGCCGGGCTTCACCCCGGACAACAAAATTGCCATGCTGGAGCAGCTACGCGACGAGGTAGAAATCCTGATCTGCCTAAACGCCAAGGACCTGCAACGCAACAAGATTCGCGCCGACCTGGGCATTACCTACGAGGATGATGTTCTGCGTCTGGTCGATGTCTTCCGCGACCGTGGTTTTCTGGTTGAGCACGTTGTGCTGACCCAGATGGAGGACGATAACTCCCAGGCTCTTGCCTTCAAGCAGCGCCTAGAGCGACTGGGGTTGAGGGTGTCGCGCCACCGCGTCATTCCCGGTTACCCCACCAACACCGACCTGATTGTGTCCGAAGAGGGGCTGGGCCGTAACGAGTTCGCGGAAACCACCCGTGATCTGGTGGTTGTCACCGCACCCGGCCCTGGTTCTGGCAAGCTGGCTACCGCGCTCTCGCAGGTCTACCACGAGAACAGGCGTGGGGTTAAGGCGGGCTACGCCAAGTTTGAAACCTTCCCTATCTGGAACCTGCCCCTAGAACATCCGGTCAACCTGGCCTATGAGGCCGCCACTGTGGACCTTGATGACGCTAACGTCATTGACCACTTCCACCTGACCGCCTACGGCCAGTCCACGGTTAACTACAACCGTGACGTTGAGGCCTTCCCCCTGCTGAAGGTGCTCCTGGAAAAAATGACCGGCACCAGCCCCTACCAGTCACCCACCGACATGGGCGTGAATATGGCCGGTAACTGCATCACTGACGATGCCGCCTGCCGCTACGCTTCGGAGCAGGAGATTATCCGCCGCTACTTTAAGGCCCTGGTCGATGAGGCTCGCGGTGGCCTGGACTCCACCCAGTCGGATCGTGCCGCTGTGGTTATGGCTAAGGCCGGGCTTAAGCCTACCGATCGCCCGGTGGTAGAGCCTGCCCGTGCCCGCCAGGAGTCCACCGGCGCACCCGCCGCCGCCCTGGAACTGTCCGATGGCACCATCATCACCGGTAAGACCACCGATCTGCTGGGCTGTTCGGCTGTTGCCCTGCTGAACGCTCTTAAGCACCTGGCCGGGCTGGACGATAACAAGCACCTGCTGTCCAACGAGGCTTTAGAACCCATCCAGCGTCTCAAGACCCTGCACCTGGGTAGCCAGAACCCGCGCCTGCATACCGATGAGGTGCTGATTGCTCTCTCAACGTCAGCGGCCCATGATGAGGATGCCCGCGCCGCCCTAGAGCAGCTTAAGAACCTGCGTGGGGTGGATGTTCACACCACCACGATTCTTGGGTCTGTGGATGAGGGTATTTTCCGTTCCTTGGGCATGCTGGTGACCAGCGACCCTAAGTTTCAGAAGAAGTCGCTCTACCAGAAGCGCTAGATTCTGAGCGCTCATAGAGTGAGCTGGCCCCGCCCCTTATTCTGGCACCCGCACGGTGCAGAAGACCGGGCGGGGCCTTTGCTGTATAACTAACCCCGGTAAGTGGCGTCGTCCACGGGTTCACCCCAGGTGACGAACTCACCGGCCTGGTTGAAGGGGGTTACCGCAATGTGGGTCATGGGCCCTTCTGCGGTGGCCCCGTGCCAGTGGTTAACACCGGGTTCAAAGAAGAAGGCCTCGCCCGGGGTGAGGGTGCGGGGTTCTTGGCCCTCAAGCTGGTAGATGCAGCTTCCGGAGGTCACCACAATGAGCTGGCCAACATCGTGGGTGTGCCAGTTAGTGCGGGCCTCAGCTTCAAAGGTGACGGCTAGTGACTGGAGCTGGCTACTGGGGGCCAGCGGGTGCATGTAGGCTTTGCCGGTAAAAGCGCCTTCGGGTGCGGGCTTGCCCAGGGGGAAGAGGGAATCAGTCATGGGATCTCCTTACAGTAGGTTTAGCTCCATTATCCCGCGCTGACTTAGCCTAGGCACTCTATTTCATGCTCTGCTCAGTGTGTTCTGCAGGCAGGTGCGGCAGGTTTTAGCCAACCAGCCTGGCCTGTGTAAATTCAGGGGAGGGGGAGCAGGTCACTGCATATTTGGTGGCGGCCAGTTCATCAATTTTTGCCACATAGTTCTGGGTTTCAAAGTAGGGGGGAATACCCTCGTATTCTTCTACCGCGCCGGGGCCAGCGTTATAGCCAGCTAAGACGAGATCTTGCAGAGGAGTCTGGTCCTTAGCGTAAGGAGCTAGCCGCTCTGAAAGATAGGCCAGGTAGCGGCCCTGCGCGGCAATAGAATCTTCGGGGCTATCAATATCGCCCTTGCCCCAGATGTCCCAGGTGTCCTGGGTGAACTGGGCCAGGCCGTGCGCACCCGCGTGGGAACGCGCGGTCAGCCGCCAACCAGATTCGGTTTCGAGCTGGGCCGCTAAAACACCCGGTCGCAAACCGGCTACCTGAGCGGCCCCTTCAATATCATCACGAAGCTCAGTGGGGGCGTAGGTCAAATCGGTGCGCCCGCAGTAGTCCTCGTAGGTAGCAGAAAGCCCCACGACACCGACACCCATCAGCACCGCTGATGAAAGAATGTGCCAGTGCGCAAGCAACCCCGCGCCGATGCGCAGGGCGATTTTGGGCTTGGTGCGTTCAGTAGTCATTAGTAACAGCCTACTTGAAAACCGACCCTGAGAGCGGGCCAAAAGCCCCCTGATACCCCCGAAGGTGACGTACCCAACCCCCACAAGATGCCCCCGGCTCTAGTAGAGCCGGGGGCATCAGGTTTCTTATCGAATGACTAGTCGGTGACCTTAATCTGACCGCGAGCGCCACGTTCGGCGGCCGCGAAGTCGTGGTTGACGAAGGTATAGGTGCCTGCCTCGGTGAAGGTCATCTCCACGAAGCCACCTTGGGCGGGGGCTAGGTCGAGGGCTTGGGAGGCCCCCTTGGTGGTGCCGAAAGCGTCCCTTCCGCCTTGGAGTAGGTAGCCGCCCTCCTTGTAGACGGTGTCGAATTGGCTACCGACTATGTGGAAGCTGAGGTCGCCTCCGGGGCCGGCGTTGAGTACCCAGATGCGCACGCGCTCACCGGTTTTTGCTGTCAGGGGGTCGCGTAGGTATTGGGTGGCGTGGCCGTTCCAGAGGGTGAGGGTGGGGGTGCCTGCCGCCAGGCCTTCGGGTGAGATGTTGGTCAGTATGCCTTCGGGGGTGTCACCGGCCTGGGTGAGCGCGACTTCGCTTTGGACGAGCAGGTATTCGCGGTCTACCGGGGGCAGGTCCGGTGGGTCGATGACTACCGCGCCGAACATGCCTGCGGCTAGGTGGGTGCTCATGGGCATGGTGGAGCAGTGGTAGAGCCAGATGCCTGAGGCGGCAGCCTCGAAGCGGTAGACCAGGGTTTCACCGGGGGCTATGGTGCGCATGGGCTGGTCGGGGGCTACGGTGCCGGCGTGGAAGTCGATGGAGTGCCCCATACTGCCCTTGTTGACCAGTGTAATTTCAAAAATATCGCCGACTTTGCCGTGCAGGGTGGGGCCCATGTAGGAGCCCTTGTAGGTCCAGGCGTTCAGGGTGGTGCCGGGGGCTATCTCGCGGGTGAGTTCTTGAACCTCGAAGGTTTGGCGGTGGATGGTGCGCCCGTCGATGTTTTCGCCCTCGGGGACGGGTTCTAGGGCGGCGTCCCGGCTCTGGTAGTTTGCTGAGATGTCGCCTTGCAGGTCAATGTCGGTGGGGGAGAGTACCTGGCCTGCGGCGGTGTGCCCGGCCTGCTGACCGCCGGTGCCCTGAGTGCTGGTAGCGCCGGTGGCAGTTACCTGAAAGGTCATGCCCATGGCCCGGTGGCCCATGACGGAGCACCAGCCTTCCAGATCCTGGGTGATGGTGCCGACCTCTACGGTCTTTGTTTCCCCGGGGTTGATGCGCCCGGTGGAGGTGCCGTTGGCAAAGGTCAGGTCGTGGGCGTTCTTGGTATCGGTGTTGTGGACTTCGATGACCAGCCGGTTGCCTGCGGGTACCTCGGCGGTGTTGGGGGTAAAGCGCATGTCGGCGGTTGCCTCAACGGTCAGGGTGGTGGTCTGGCCGGTAGCGGCGGAACCGGTCCCGCCTGCCGCCAGTCGTGCCCGTGCGGCGGGATCAGCTGCCACTCCCAGGCCTACAACCAGCACCACTGCCAGCGCACCGATGAGGGCATGGCGCAGGTGGGGTACCGGTTGGGGGTGCTGTGCTTCCGGGTCTGGGACGGGGGCTTCACCCCGGGCGCGGGCCTGAATCATGGCTTTGCGGATAGCTACTGACTGTTTGACCCCGCGTAGCATGAGCGGGATAAAAGCGAAGAGGGTGAAAGCTCCCAGCAGGGAGGCCGCTGTGCGTACCCATGAGCCGGTGATGTTCACGGGCAGAATAAAGACCAGAAGAGCCAGGTTAATCATGGTGACTCGGCCGGCTGAGAAGCGGTTGAACTCCCGGTTAGAGGCACGCACAGCCTTAGGCCCACCGCCCATACGCGCGGGGAGCAGGTAGCTCATGGCGCCCAAGAGCACCTGGGCTAAGAAGCCTGCCACAAAGACGGGGGTGATGGGGCGTAGGCTCAGGCTCTCTAGGCCCTGGGTGAGTACCAGGACGGCGGCCCACAGGACACCCACCAGCAGCCACACCATACCGGCAGCCACCGAGAAGGTGGGGTAGTCAGAGGGTTTCTTGGCGGCGGTGGCTCCTACCATGAGCACACCCACCAGTATCAGGGCGGCGGCGTACAGTATCAGGCCGGATGTAGCCAGGGGAACATTCCCCATGAGGGCACCGGTGACGGTGAGCGTGAGCCCGGCGCACATGAGCACCAGCGCGCGGGAAGAACGTGCCACAGCATCGGGGAGCATGACGGTGCGGAGCATCGTGGGCCAGAGCGTCATGAGCGTGCCGACCACGGTGATGCCCACAAAGCCTAGGACGTTCACTGCCTCATGGGCCAAAAGTAGGCGGGAATGCCAGGTGGCACTGGTGCCGTCGTAGGCCAGGAGTGCACCGAAAGTAGCACCCAGGGGCAGGAGCCAGGAGGCGGCAATGTAGTACCTAATGCTGGTACCAAAACGGGCAGGCAGGGCAGAACGCATTTGCTGAAGTAGGGCCAGCCCATGCCAGGCCACCACAAGCCCCACCCCGGTCGAGCCAATCAGGGTCAGGGGGTAGAGGTTGAAGATGACCCCCACCATGAGCACAACTATCGAAGCGTTGAGCGTGTAGATGCGCACCAGCTGAACCGGGCGGGCGCTGTCGGGCAGCTTGTTTTTGAGCAGGGCCTCGGTAAAGTGCTGGGACCAGACCAGAATAGAGTTGGTTATCAGCCCCAGGGTCACCATGTGCACCATCAGCCAGAGCGACTCGGGAATCCACCGGTGGGTCATGAGCACCGCAAAAAGCGCAAACATCCAGAGGGAGACGGGTTTGGAGGCCTTGCGGTGCCATGTTGCTCGGCCGGTAGCTATATCGCGGGCCTGTCGCTCGCTGATAGGGGCGCCGGGTGCATCTACGGGGCGGGTCCCGATGCTGAGTTCCTGCCGGTAGCCACGGGTGGGTGCGGTGGGGGAGTTCCCTGACCCCTGCGGGCCTGGTGCCTGATGCGGCTTAGGTGCGTTCTCTGGTTGCTGGGGGGTGGGCTCCGCCATCATCACTCCAAAATATCGTATGCGTCATGCCGATTATAGCAAGCCGCTAGGTCACTCACCTAGGGCGGAGCTAGCCCCCAGCCCGACTAGACTGGAAGATATGACCCTAGCCATCATCATTACCATCGGGGCCGCTCTGCTCATTGCCCTAGGCTGTATCGGTATTGTTTACCCGGTTCTGCCCGGCTCCCTGGCCGTCCTGGCAGGAATCCTGCTCTGGAGCCTCACCCTGCGGAGCCCCGAAGGGTGGTGGCTTCTAGGGCTGGGCGCACCCATCGTCCTTGCCGGTATGATGGCTCAAGCCCTCCTGACTGGGCGCACCCTCAAACGCAGGGCTATCCCCAACTCATCTATCCTCTGGGGAGTGGTCGGTGCCGTAACCGGCATGTTCCTTATCCCCGTGGTTGGCCTGTTCGTGGGGTTCGCACTTGCCCTCTTCCTGAGCGAAACCACCCGCAGCGGCGGTGACCTTACTACCTCGCTGGCAAGCACCTGGGCCGCCCTCAAATCTATGGGTCTAGGTATGCTCATCGAACTAGCCGCCGCCCTCACCGCCGGCAGTATCTTCACCGTTACCGCCATCATCTACTTCGTCACTGCCTAAAGAACGGTAAAGTAATCTCTCGTGAAAACTCTGCCTGCCTCCCTAATCCTGGCCGCCACCGCAATCATCCAAGCTCTCGGTATCTTCCGGTACACCGATGACACCATGGCGCTTTCTGGCCAAATCTTCTTCCCCGTCCTCTTTGCGCTCATGTCTATCTACATCAGCTGGCGTAACCGTGAGGGCACCGGTAAGTTTTCACTGGCCCACATCATTATTCTTGCCCTGGCCGTTGTTGCCCTGGGCGCAACGGTTGCAGGATGGAACGCCAGCCTCTACTACTTCTACCCCTCCTACTACGTCTTCTACGCGGCCCTGGGGCTTCTGGTACTAGAACTAGCCCTGCGCATAGTGGCTCTACCCAAGAAGGAAACCAGCACGAAAGAAGGGGTGGACAAGCGCCTACCCGGTAGAGCCAAAGCCCGCAGGGGAACCAAGCTGGTCGCCGTCCGCAAAGACTCGGCCACCAGGGACCGGGGAACGGCTGCTGACCCCCAGGAGTAGCTAGTTGTGAACATTCTTCGCCTGAGCGCCACGCTACCGGCTCGCCACCGTATCTGGCCGATCCTGACCGCTATTTTCTGCCTAGCGGTCATGCAGTGGCACATTCGCCACTCCATCTTTCTCAACGGCCAGGACTTCGAGGTCTACCGCACCGGCGCAGGCGTGGTCTTTGGCGACCTTTACCCGGGTAAAACCCTCTATAACTACTACCTGCAAGAGGGCAAGCCCATTGCCCTGCCCTTTACCTACCCACCCTTTGCGGTCATGGTCTTTGCCCCCTTTGCTTTCCTGCCCCTGGGCGTCGGCGCTGGAGTGATGACGCTCCTGGCCATGAGTGCAGCCCTGTGGATTTCGGTTCTGGTGCTCAACTACGCCCGCTTACGCGGGGTAACCGTACCCGGTGAGGCCCTACTCGGTAGCCGCTCACTGGTTCTTGTTCTGGCTACCTGTATCACCATGTTCAGCCCCTGGGACCGCAGCATCGGCCTAGCCCAGATTAACGCCCTGATTCTGCTCTTGGTCATGGCTGACCTGCTCCGCCCTGCCAGCCGTCTGCCGCGCGGTGTCCTGATCGGTATTGCCGGCGGTATCAAACTCACCCCGCTGGCCTTTGGCCTGATTCTGCTCATGCGCCGGGATATCAAGGGCGTACTCACCCTGGGTGCTACCTTCCTGGCAACGGTAGCCGCAGGCTTTATCTTTATGCCGGCTACCGCCCATGAATTCTGGTTCTACGCTATTTCTGACCCCTCCCGCGTGGGTAACATCAATTACGTGGATAACATCTCCACCCTGGGCTGGCTCCTGCACTTAGGTCTTAGTGAAGGCCCCCTGCTGACCGCCCTGCGTGGGGGCATCATCCTGGCTCTGCTGGTGGGAGTTGCCTACCTGATTCCGGTTCTTCACCGCCGGGGCATGGTGCTGTCACAGATAGCCCTCAACGGCTTCCTCATGCTAGCCATGTCACCGATTTCCTGGTCCCACCACAACATCTGGCTACCCCTGCTCATGGCGGGCCTGTGGCTGGACGCCTTCCCCGTCTTCTTCGCCCTAGCTACCAAACCGGTGCGCTGGCTGGCGGCAGGTCTAGCGGTACTGGGCTGTGCCGGTCTGATTTACGGGCCGATGCGCATCGGTATCCGCATGGACCCGGCCGCCCACAACCTGGACGAGCTCAGCCACCTGGCGCTGAGCCTCTCCGCCCTGCCCATCATCTGCCTGAGCGCCCTGGTGCTGCTCTGGGCTCTGGTGGCCTTCCGCTACCGTCAACAGTTAGCGAGCACCCCAAACCAAAATCTAGGGTCAAGCCCCTACGGGCCTCCCCAAAAATGTCTAGGGTAGATACTATGACTAGTTCGCAGATGCCTCACCAATACGGACCCGCCCAAGAAACCACACCCCCTGCTCAGACCCAGCAAGCGGTGCCTTGGTGCGCCCCGTCATTCCGCAGACCCCGAACACTCAGCCGCCACCCTACCTACCCCCGGTAGGCTGGCGGCCCGGCTACCGGCAAGAGCCCCAGGAGTTGGGCTACCACCGCCTAGCCCTGACCGACCCCAAGAGCCGCTGGTGGAAACCCCTGGTTGAGTCAGTAATTGGTGCTCCCCTCTACCTTGTTCTGGCCCTTATCTTGAGCATAGCCCTGCTCATACCCAGCCTGATGAGCGCCCTCAAGGAGCAGGCCGCCTCCGGGCAGATGACCATCGATGCCACCGCCACAGCCAGCGACATGACCGCCCAGCTCCAAGCCCAGGCCCTTACAGACCCCCTTATCTTCACAGTGCTCTTCGGGTCGGTAGCGCTCATGTTCCCCTGCCTCTGGTTGGCCCGCCTCATCATGGGCCCCAAGCCCTGGGGTCTGATTCACTCCGTTGCGGGCCGTATGCGCTGGGGCTGGCTCATGGTATGCCTGGGCCTGTCCACACTCATCATGGTTCTGATCCCCCTGGCCCTTGAGGCAGCTACCGGGAGCACCTACCAGCTCGCACCCCAAGCTCAGGGCACAACCCTCATAGTGCTCCTGATCTGCATTGGCCTCGTTGTTCCCTTTCAGGCCTATGCCGAAGAACTGGTCTTCCGGGGTTTTCTCATGCAAAGCATCGGCCGCTGGCTCAAACACCCGGCCTGGGCTATCGTCCTGCCCGCCCCACTCTTCATGCTGGGCCACATGTACGACCTCTGGGGTCAGCTGTCCGTCCTGACACTGGGGATCGCCGCAGGCTACATCACCTGGCGCACCGGCGGGCTTGAAGCCGCAATCGCCCTGCACACGGTCAATAACCTCATCGCTATGACCTTCGGGGTCTTTGGCCTGGCTGACCCCTTCCTGCAAGAAGGCTCTAACCTAGCAGGCTTTACCTCATCACTGATCACCAACGGTATTTTCGTGCTTGTGGTTGTGCTCCTTGCCAAGAAGAAGAACCTAGCCCGCACCCGCCGCGCGCAGGTCTGGGTCAAAGAACAGCCAACACCCCGCCCCGCCCCCGTCCGGTAAAATGTGTCCCATGACTCTTCCTGCTGATACCCCGCTTGACCCCCGCACCAACATCGATGACCTGGCGGCCTTTATTACCGCCTCACCCACCTCCTTCCAGGCCGCCGCAGAAGCCGCCCGCCGCCTAGGCAGCGCCGGCTTCACCCCGCTTGATGAAGAAGCAACCTGGGATAGCTCCGCAGCAACCGGCAAACACTTTGTGGTGCGCGACGGAGCGATCATCGCCTGGGTTGGTACCCAATCCCATACCGGCTACCGTGTGCTCGGTGCCCACACCGACTCACCGGGGTTCAAAGTCAAGCCTAAGTCATCCATCCGCACCCTGACCTGGAACCAGGTAGGAGTCGAAGTCTACGGCGGACCCCTACTCAACTCCTGGCTCGACAGAGAACTGCGCCTAGCCGGACGCCTGACCCTACTGGTCGACGGTCACCTAGAAAACCGGCTGGTCGCCACCGGACCCATCGCCCGCCTACCCCAGCTCGCCATCCACCTGGACCGAGAAGCCAACAACGGTTTTAAGCTGGATAAGCAGGGCAACCTCTACCCGCTCTGGGGCTTCGGAGACTCCACCGGAGACGTCCTGGCCTACCTAGCAGAACACGCCGATGGCGGGCCGGTAGACCCCACCACCATCGTGGGCTACGACCTCATGTTCGCCGATGCAACACCCCCCAGCGTTTTCGGCGAAAACCAGGAACTTTTTGCCTCGGGCCGTCTGGATAACCTCAGCTCCGTGCACGCCGGGCTGACCGCCCTCACCCGCTACGCCGCCCACCAGCCGAACAACCCCCAGCACACCGTCATGCTGGCCGCCTTCGACCACGAAGAAATCGGCTCAGAAAGCCGCTCCGGTGCCGCCGGGCCCTTCCTCGAAGACGTACTGGTTCGACTCTCCCAGGCCAGGGGAGAAACTGTTGAGGACTACCGCCGAACCCTGGCCGCCTCCATCTGCCTCTCATCCGATGCGGGGCACCTGGTCCACCCCAACTACACCGGCCACCACGACCCCACCGTTCGCCCCCTGCCCGGTGGCGGGCCCCTGCTCAAAATCAACGCCAACCAGCGCTACGCCACCGATGCGGTGGGGGCCGGTATCTTCGCTCAGGCCTGTGCGCTCGCTGGGGTTCCCTACCAGGAGTTCGTATCGAACAACAATGTTCCTTGCGGCTCTACCATTGGGCCTATCACCGCCACCCGCCTGGGTATGCGAACGGTCGATGTGGGTGTTGGACTCTTGTCTATGCACTCGGCCCGGGAGCTGACCACCGTAGCTGATATGGCCTACCTGGCCCGCGCTATTGAGGGTTTCTACCGCCTGTAAAAGCACAGCTGAATGGGTAGAACTCTGTGCCCTTGGCTTCGCCAACACCCTTAACGCCAGCCCCGAGCCAGTTGGCTCAACCAAGGGCACAGCGCTTGAATACCAGGCCTATGCCAACACCCTTGACACCAGCCCCGAGCCAGCCGGCCCGGCCAAGGGCACAGAGCCCAAGACACCAACCTCTCCAAGACCCTTAACGCCAGCCCGAGCCAGTTGGCTCAACCAAGGGCACAGCGCTCAAGGTTCCGCTCCGATAAGACTTTAAAAAGTCAGCCCCGCACCAAACCGGGCGGGGCTGACTTCAAGCAAAAGTGTTACCTGTACCAGGTATCAAAGACGGTGACGGGGGTGGTGCGTTTATGGCGTGAGCGCAAGAAACGGCCCTCAATATTCTCAGCAGCCGCAGGGTCAATCTCTTTACCCTCAAGATAGTCATCAATCTGGTCGTAGCTGACACCCAACTCGTCCTCATCGGTACTGCCCGGCTTGCTATCGAGCAGGTCAGCGGTGGGCACCTTCTCCCAGAGCCTCTTTTCAGCCCCCAGAACCTTGAGCAGCTCACGGTTTTGGCGCTTGTTGAGGCCAAAGAGAGGCATTATGTCGGCCCCGCCGTCCCCGAACTTGGTAAAGAAGCCGGTCACAGCCTCCGCCCCGTGGTCGGTCCCCACCACGAGCAGGTTCCTCTCACCGGCTAGGGCGTACTGGGCGATCATACGGGCGCGCGCCTTGACGTTGCCCTTATTGAAGTCCGAAATCGGCTGGCCGGTGGCATCGGCAAATGCCGACTCGAAACCATCAACAGCCGCCGCAACGTTATAGGTCACGGTCTGCTGGGGCATGATAAAGCGCAGGGCGGCCTGGGCATCCTCCTCGTCGGCCTGCACCTTATAGGGTAGGCGCACGGCAATAAACTCGGCCTGGATATCCTCAAGTTCCAGCGCCTCCACCGCGAGCTGGCAGAGCCTGCCCGCCAGAGTGGAATCTAGTCCCCCGGAAATGCCCAGCACGAAGCCGCGGGTCCCGGTAATTTTGAGGTAGTCAACCAGGAACTGCACGCGTTTGCGGATTTCCTCGGTGGGATCGATAGTGGGTTTAACACCCAGTTCTTCAATAATGTGAGCCTGTAGTTCGCGCATGACTCCATGCTACTCGGGAGCCCTCTCCTTGCGCCTTATCTAGCCCCAGAGAATGAGAAAGAGGTCTTATCTTCTCATCTGTGAGGATGATTTCAGAGCAGATGAGGCCCCTCAACGGTATAAACCTGTTGGGGTTGACTTAGAGTATTAGGTAGAAGTAAATAACCCCGCGAAAGGCTTCAGCGTGACTGAGCAGAACAATCCTCACCTGCCCCACCAGAACAGCAATTCATCAATCGGCCCTGAGGGTGAGGCTCCCCAGTCACCGAACCACCGGGCTGAGCCGGAACCAGTCGAGCAGGCCCCCAACGCGCCCCAGCAGGACACCCCGGTGTACGGTCAGCCCAGCCAGCAGACACAGGACTACACCGCTCAGCAACCCGATTCTGCCCAAGCTGACCCCTACGCACCGCAATCACCCGGTTACGGCCAACAGCCTTCCGGCCAGCCTGGTGCCTACAGCGCACCTGGTTACGGTCATTCCGGCCCCAGCCAGCCCGGCGTTGGTCAGCCAACCTTTGATGCCTACGGCAACCAGATTCCTTCTGATGCCAAATCTATGGCTTTGTTTGCCCACCTTTCAGGTCTGATTGGGCTGGTAGTTACGGTCTCATCCCTTAATTTTATTGGGCCTCTGATTTTCTGGTTCATTTACAAGGACAAGCCCGGCTACCAATTCGTGCGTTACGCAGCGGCTGGGGCCTTTAACTTCTCCTTCACCATGTGGCTTATCAACGTGGCTGTCTGGATTCTTACCATTGCCACGCTTGGTATAGCAGCGGTATTTACCTGGATTATCCTGCTTGCTGTTTGGGTAGCCCTCATTGTTCTGCACATTATTGCCGCTGTTAAGGCAAATAACGGGCAGGTCTACGACTACCCCATGGCCATCAAGGTCCTGAGCTAGTAGGCCTTTAACGCTCAAAGGGACTGGAAGCACCGGGCTAATGCGGTGCGTTCCAGTCCCTTTCCCTTATAAGGGGTAGGCCAGACTCATGCTCCTTGCTGACCTTTTCACCTGGTTCGCTATCGCTCACACGGCGATTCACGCCCGCTCCGAGCCAGCAACTTCGCTGTGAGCCTTCTGCTACCACGGATGAAAGGTAGGTATTAGCCGGTCAGCTCGTCCAACAGGGCCAGGACACGCTGGTTGATGTCATCACGGATCAGCTTCATGCGCTCAGCTCCCTCAATCCCGCGCAGGGACGGTTCATCGGTTTCCCAACGCTCGGTCTTAGCTTCAATCTCGGGGCTGACCCCTTCAAGGTGGGTGGCGGTACCAACAATAATGATGCGGTCGGCCTCCTGTAGCTCCTGCTCGCTCGCGTACTTGGGGTAGCCGGTGCTCATATCGGCCCCTAGCTCAGCTAGTGACTCAGCAGACTCAGCGTTTACAGCACCACCAACCGCGGCCTGAGTTCCCGCTGAGGTGGCGACCACCTGCCCCTGGGCGTGCAGGTTCATCAGGGCCTGCGCCATCTGTGACTTTCCCTTGTTGGACTGGCAGACAAAAAGGACGCGGGGTGGGGTTGCCATAGCTCTCCTCAGCTTGAGTTCGGTGACTAAAGATAAGCCTAGCGCCCAGGGCGGCTGGCCAGCTGTACCCTGCAAAAATATGCACAAGTGAACCTGGCTGGGTGCGAAAGAAGAGGAAACTTCTCCAGGCAGATTAGACCCTGCCTAGATACCGTGAATACCATCTAGCTGGTGTTGAAGATGTCGCCGCCTGCACTGACGACATGGAAGAAGCCCCTGCCCTCCAGGCGCGCGGTGACTACCCTACTGGCCGAGCACCTGGACTAGGGAATTTTTGGCCCTGAGGTTGGCAAGCTGGTGGATAATGCCGGCATGTACCATGCCTGGGCCGAGGGAACCGAGCCAGGCAAGTCGCACAACCACCTGTCCATTATTGGGTGCAAGTTCAACGACCGTATCCATAACGGGCAGATGGACACCTCTGAACTGCGCGGTATGGGGCTGGCCTTGAAGCACCCCGCCCCCGAGGACTCTAGATAGAAGCAGATGAGTGTCGCCAAGAGTCGGCTAGTATCGCTTAATGCTCTACTAATATTTGGGCAAGTGGAGTCATCCCACACTGAGATGCTACGGGGAAATATAAAAGCCCCGTTTGCAATACTTAAAGCAGAGGCAAGGCCGGGGCGTTCTCCTCAACGCTAGCATCAATGATATGAGCAGTAAAGAGACGTTCTCAGGTGAGAACGTTTGCGATAGCTTTTCTCTTCCGCGGATGGAGCCTTTTCGCCAGGAAGCAAAAGGTGATGTTGAGCTTGCGCTAAAACTTTATGCTTGGAATGCTCAAATGGTAGCTGCTTCCTTGGAACAGATTTCGTATCTAGAAGTCCTACTGAGAAATGCTATCGACAAGCAGCTCGCCAAAGAGGTCAAGGAAGATAAAAACGGCATACCTTGGTTTTTACTCCACCCCTATAATACGGTGGCCGTTCCTGCCACAGATGACTGGCCCTTCTATGAGGAAGATTCTGCATATATTTGCCAAGCCGGCAGGTATTTCCAAGAGGTTAAACATATTGCTTTCTATGCGGATAAGGAGATTAAGCCTAACATTCCCTGCATTGTGGCCCGTTACGATAACGTTGAGTGGAATGAGGCTGAAGCAAATCGCTTAGTGAACAGCGGCAACCGTGAATATAAAAGGTTGGGTCAAGTCATGAGGAAAGGTCTTGAAGCTGGCCGGCAGGGCGGGCGCTACCAGGTATTTATCCTGACCCGCGAAGGGGACCCTAGACAGGTATCTTTATCAAGCCCATTCGTGAATAAACGTACCGGAAAGGGTTCTGCTTTTGTTCAGCGGCAACGGTACACTAGCGTGCATCAGCTTAGACATGCGCAAGATATATGGGAGCTATAGGTTCAGCAATAACGTAGAGGAATTTTGTACTTTTCCGAAGAGGCTACATTTAGGGCGCTACTACACCTTCAAGTAGGTGTGGCAGCGCCCTGTATTCTGCTAGTACCCTACTACCAGATCTTAACCCGCTCTTCGGGGGCCAGGTAGAGGGCATCACCCGGCTGAACATCAAAGGCCGTATAGAACTCGTCAATATTGCGCACTACGCCGTTGACACGGAACTCCTCGGGGGAGTGCGGGTCAATAGCCAGGAACATCTCGGCGGTCTGGGGGCGGGTCTTCATACGCCAGCCCTGCGCCCAGGCCACAAAGACACGCTGGGTGGCGGTCAGGCCGTCAATCACCGGGGCAGTCTCCAGGGTCAGGCCCTGACGCTCAAGCGCAATTTTGTAGGCCTTCAAGGCAATAGAAAGACCACCCAGGTCACCAATATTTTCACCCAGGGTCAGCTCACCATTAACCGTGAATTTTTCGGGGTCAAGGCCGGTGGGGGTGTAGGCGTTGTACTGCTCCACCAGGGCCTTAGTGCGCTCGGTGAACTCTGAACGGTCAGCGTCCGTCCACCAGTTATTGAGGGCACCGGTGCCGTCGTACTTAGAACCCTGATCATCAAAGCCGTGCCCAATCTCGTGCCCAATCACACCGCCGATTGCACCGTAATTAACGGCATCATCAGCCTCAGGATCAAAGTAAGGTGGCTGAAGAATGGCCGCAGGGAAGACGATCTCATTGGCCGGTGGCATGTAGTAGGCGTTGACGGTCTGCGGGGTCATCAGCCACTCGTTCTTATCGACCGGTTCGTTGATGCGACCCACCTGGAACTCGTGTTCAAAGACCGCCGACCGGCGCAGATTCTCAAAGAGATCATCGGTCAGTTCCAGCTCAGAGTAATCCCGCCAGGTGTCGGGGTAACCAATCTTTGTGACAAAGCTACCCAGCTTTTCCAGGGCGCGGGCGCGGGTCTCATCGGTCATCCAGTCCAGGGTGCCAATCGACTCGCGGTAGGCCGCCAGCAGGTCATTGACCAGTTCCAGCATCTTAGCCTTGTGGGCTGGCGGGAAGTGGATAGCAACGTATTCCTTACCCAGCTCCTCACCCAGGGAACCTTCTACCAGACCAACTCCGCGCTTCCAGCGCTCGCGCAGTTCTTGGGAACCCGAAAGGGTACGCCCGTAGAAGTCAAAGTTCTCAGCCACAATCGCTTCGGTTAGGTAGGGCGCACGGGAATGAGCCATATGCCAGATGTACCAGAGCTTCCAGATAAACAGCGGGGCAGTGGCCCACATCTGGGCGGCGGCCTCAAAGTAGGAGGGCTGGTTAACCACCACGGTACCCGCTTTCTCCAGAGAGATGCCCATACCCTCAAGCCAGCTGCTAAAGGGGAAGCCTGGGAAACTGCCCTCTAGCTCCGATGCCTGAATTGGGTTATAGCGCAGATCGGCATTGCGGGACTTAACGTTATCCCAGTGGTGGGAGGCAATCTCGGTCTCATGGGCAAAGACAGCTTTAGCGGCATCGGCGGCTTCTAGCCCAAAGTTCTCGGCCAGGCCGGTCAGCTCAAACATGCGGGCGATGTGCTGAAGGTAGGCATCACGGATCTCGGCGTACTTTTCGTCGCGATAGTAGGACTCATCAGGCAGGCCCAGACCGGTCTGGGACAGGTAGAGCACATATTTCTCGGGGTTCTTAGCGTCAATGCTGGTGTACCAGCCAAAGGGGCCGCCGTGGCCCTGAACATCGAGCGCTGCCATGACCCGCACCATGTCATCGGGGGTGGCGGCGGCCAAAACCTGCTCGACTTCGGCAAGTAGGGGAGTGAGGGCGTCCTGCTCAATTTTCTCGGTATTCATGAAAGATGAGTAGAGCGCACCGATACGGGAGCGGGGCTGTTCGGCGGCGAACTTTTCGATAATCTCACGCACATGCTTTTCGGCGGCATCGCGCAAGAAGTACATGCCACCGTCACGTGAACGGTCGGCGGGAATCTGGTGGGAGTCGTACCAGGTGCCGTTGACGTAACGGAAAAAGTCGTCGGCAGGGTTGGTGGCGGGGTCAAGGAAGCTGGTATCAATACCTGAATGTGTCATGCTTCTCGGTTTAGAGGTCTGCTGATATCTTCTTGACCTGATTTAGTGGGTTTGGCTCAGGGCGTGACCAGCCTATCAACAGAACTACCTACAATGCCCACTCTTATCGCCACAAATTGGAGTTTCCTCTAGTTATCAGCACTTTTCTGGAGAAAAATGATGTGTGAGCAAGCGAGCTTAGGACCCTTCAAAGGGTACCTGCGCCCCAGCCTCACCGCACCCATACACGTGTGACACACCACTATTTCTCTAGGGAGAAAATCATGACTCTTTCTACAAATCGCCGTACGGCTCTTAAAGGTCTGGCTATTGCAGCACCCCTGATGGCAGTAGCCCCAGCTGCATTTGCTGATAGCACCACCCCACCCGGTGGACAACCCCAGCCCACGCCCACTCCTCACCCCGGTCACCCCCACCCCACCCCTAACCCCGGTAATCCCAACCCCCCCAGCACCGGCGGTGGCGGCCAGGTACCCCTGCCCCCGGGCTGCCACGACGGTAACTGGATGAGCCAGATTCCCTGTGCACACTTCACAGACCAGAGCAACGGTGAAGGCTGGTGCTTTGGCAACACCACCACCCTGACCCTAGATGCTTCCGCAGGTAGCGCAGGCTACGACGTTCAGTGCTACCTGGTGCCCGTGTGTGGCGATGGCTCACGCGCCAACACCCACGGTAACGCCGCCGAACGTTTCCGCTGCATCAGCCGTGGCTACTACAGCAGCGGCAATTTTTTTGCCGGTAACTGGACTAGCCCCTGTGACGTCAGCGGGCTTACTATGCCTTACGCCTTCGACGGTTGTAGCTCCGGGCCCTGCACCATCACCCTACCCCAGGGGTCCATCATGGTTCAGTCCAACAACGTCTGCTTCAGCAACACCCACGGGGTCGGCAAACTACAGATTAAAACAGCTAACCGTTGGTTTAGCTCCTGCCAAAGCTGGATCAAGGCTATCTGGGTTATCAGGAACAAGGCTACCGGCCACTGGCACGTACTAGATACCGTTGGTATTGCCGGTAACACCTGGCGTAGCGGTTACGACGGCAAGTTCTAAGGTTTTTCTACCTAGATACCCGCAGAAGACGTTAGGGCTAGTGGCAAAAGCTACTAGCCCTAGCGTTTTTTCTTGTACCTACCTGACCTCAAGGTCAGCTGGCTGTGAGCAAGATTTTATAGCTAACTAGGTCATCCTTTAGGTAGGGTTAGTAGCCTATGCCTTCATCTCAGCCTGCCCAGAGCAACCCATCAGAACATCTAAGACCCCAGGCTAGTCCTCAGACTCAGTCGCTTGAACGTCATGAGTTCCTACTACTTGCCATCATGGTTCTGTCCGCTTTTGTTCTGATTCTCAATGAAACCCTACTGGGGGTGGCTCTTCCCAACATCATGGAAGACCTCAACATCGCGGCGGCAACTGCCCAATGGACCTCCACCGGCTTTATGCTCACCATGGCTGTGGTGACCCCCGCATCGGGCTTCATTATTTCCCGCTACTCCATTCGAGCGGTCTTCCTGGGAGCTATGGCCCTCTTCTCGCTAGGTACTCTGGTATCGGCTACAGCCCCCGGCATTGCTCTACTCCTGGTAGGGCGAGTGCTTCAGGCGGGCGGAACCGGCATCGTGATTCCCTTGCTGATGACCACCATGATGCGTCTGGTTGCACCCAGTAAAATCGGCCAGGCTATGGGCATCATCGGTATGGTCATTTCAGCGGCCCCTGCTGCTGGCCCCACCGTCTCTGGCCTGATTCTGAATGTTGCGAGCTGGCGTTGGCTTTTCTGGCTCATTCTGCCTATTGGTTTGATTGCCCTTGCTGTGGGTTCCCGCCTGGCACCTGCCGGTAAGCCCCAGGGCAAGAGCCAGCGTCTTGATCTGCTCTCCATTGTTCTATCTACCGCAGGCTTCGGTGGCCTGGTCTTGGGTCTCTCCTCGCTTGGCGGGGAATCAACCCACGGCGGTGCCCACCTGCCGGTTAGCCCCTGGCTGGTCATTGGTTTTGCCGCCGTCATTATCGCCGCTTTTGTGGTGCGCCAGATTAAGCTCCAAGAACGCGGCCCCTTCATGGACCTGCGTATCTTCAAGGCACGGCCTTTCACCCTCACCGTTATGATGAGTTCGGTGGGTATGGGTGTCATGCTGGGTACCGCTATCCTGATTCCGCTCTACACCGTGAACGTCCTGGGCCTGACCCCGCTGGAGACCGGTATGATGCTCCTTCCCGGTGGCCTGCTCATGGCCGTACTCAGTCCCTTTGTTGGCCGCCTGGCTGACCGTCTGGGCGCTCGTACCCTGGTGATCCCCGGTGCGGTTCTCTTTATCGCATCTATCTGGCTGATGAGCACCTTTAGCCAGGACACCGCTGTCTGGTACGTGGTAGCAACCTACATGCTCATGAGCTTCTCGCTACCCCTCATTAACACACCCATGATGTCGGTGGGCCTGGGGTCGCTCAACGGCGAACTGCAGGCTTTTGGCTCATCGGCTATGACTACCTTCCAGCAGGTTTCGGGCGCTGCAGCTACCGCCAGCTTTGTGGCCCTGCTCGAGCTAGGAAAAGCTACCAGCAAAAAGACCGATCTGGCCGCCTATATGGACGGTGTACACCTGGCCTTCTTCGCTGCCGCCTGCCTGTCACTGGTCTGCCTGGTCGTTGCTCTTCTGGTACCTGCGGGCAAGCAATCCACCGGAGCCGCACCCGCAGCCCGCTAAGGTAGAGGCTATGAGTATTGAATATCGCCAAGTGGGTAAGAGCGGGCTAACCGTATCAGCGGTCGGCCTGGGGTGTAACAACCTGGGACGCAGTAAAACCGCAACGGAAACACAGGCTGGCACTAACGCCGTCCTTGCCGCTGCTGTAGCCGAGGGCATCACCCTCTTCGATGTTGCCGATATCTACGGCGCCGAGCCCGGGGTTTCCGAGACCATGTTTGGCCGTGCCCTGCGTGAGACTGGGATAGACCGGGACGACATCGTGATTGTCAGCAAGTTCGGCATGGATATGGGCGGTGTGAATGGGCGCGACTACGGTGTGCGCGGGTCCCGCCGCTACATTATGCGCGCTGTTGAAGCGTCACTGACCCGCCTGGGCACAGACTATATTGATCTCTACTTCCATCACACCCCCGACCCCGCCACCCCGGTTGAGGAAACCCTCTCTGCTCTGGGTACCCTGATTGAGCAGGGCAAGGTGCGTTATATTGGCTCCTCTAACTACGCTGGCTGGCAACTAGCCCACGCTGAGCACTTAGGTCGCGCCTTGGGCCACCGTTATATAGCTGCTGAGAATCACTACAACCTACTGGACCGCAGGGCTGAACTGGAGGTTCTACCGGCAGCCCGCGAGTTCGGGCTGGGCCTGCTGCCCTACTTCCCCCTAGCTAACGGTCTCTTGACCGGTAAATACACCCGTACCCAAGCTCCTGCTGATGGCCGTTTGACTCGCATCAAGCCCGCCCTCTTAGAGGGCGCCAACTGGGGGCAGTTGGAGGCTTTCTCTGCTTTTGCCTCCGAGCGTGGTCTTACCGAGGTGCAGGTTGCCTTTAGCTGGCTGGCCCAGCAGAACCCGGTGGCGTCGGTAATCGCGGGAGCAACGAGCCAGGCACAGGTCAAAGCGAATGCGGCGGCCATCGTGACCCGTCTGAGTGACGTCGACCTGGCGCAACTCGACGCGATCTTCCCGGCACCTCCCAAGGTCGCGCTGTTCTAATCACGTCACAAGAGGGGCTTCCCGGTTAGAGGTGGTCGATAGCGTACTGGGCCTGTTCGGGGGTGAACTGTTCACCGTGCTTGCTGGTGAGCTGGTCGTAGAGACTGTCGGTGCTCATGTCCATCAGGTCCATGTAGCTCCGGGCTGACTCTAGTGCTTCGGCATTCCAGTCAACCTTGACCTGATCCACCGCGTACTGGGCCTGTTCGGGGGTGAACTGCTCACCGTATTCATTAGTGAGCTGGTCATAGAGCCCGGCATAGGAGAAGGACATGATGTCAATGTAGTTCTGTGCTGCTCCTAAGGCTTCGGCATTCCAGTCAACCTCCAGATTATCCAGAGCGTACTGGGCGGCCTCTGCCGAGTGCTTTCCGCCGTATTCACTGGTGAGCTGGTCGTAGAGCCCGGCATAGGAGAAGTCCATAATTTTGACGTAATTGCGTGCTTCTGCCAGAGCGTTCTCGTAGCCGTCAGGGACGTTGCCCTTTGACTGTGATTCTGCCTTTGAGGGGGTTGTGGTTGTGCTTGGCTGAGCCGAAGATGAGGCAAGGCTGGAATCGGCGGGTTGCATGAGCGCCGGTGCTGACAGCGAAGATGAAGCGACGGGGGATTCTGCCTCAGTTTCGCTTGCTGGCTGTCTAGCTGCTGGCTGATGCGAAGCGGAGAGGACCGCTGTAACCAATAGTACGATGCCACAAATGACGGTGCCCAGAAAGGAAAGAACAATCGCCAGAATTGAGGTAACTCTTTCCTTTGATTTTTGGAAGAGACCTGCGATTCCGGCACCAAAGCCGGCGGGTAGCAGGATCCAGCCCAGGACCGAGGTTGCCGGAAAAATGCCGAAGATGAGCCCCGACACGGAAAGTGTAAGGGCTATAAGTCCTATGCGGTTTTTAGGTTTATGAGTCTCCGGTTGTGGGGGTGCTAGTTGGGGGGAATCTGGGGCGCTATTGGGGGGAAAGCTGCTCATGCTACCCATTCTAATTTATTAAAAATTACTGGGCGGTATTGCTTGGGGATTTATGGTGTTTGTGGTGGAATGGTGATTAGTTTTATGTGACTTGTAAAATTTACAATTTTTAAATAAATATAGAATATTTTACTTGTAAAACATCTTTCTTGGAGAATTGCGATGTCCTATGATTTTTTAGGCTTCGCATAATGGGTTCTGACCCACTGAGCGCTGTATGAGTCCCCTGTATATAGGGTGCCTACCGAGGGAGCCTTCTACTTTTGTTCTTGCCAGAAAACCGCGCCGACCCTCTCAATACTGTGCCGCCTTGGTATTCTTAAAAACGGTGTGCTCTGCGCCAAACCGCATACACAGCTAGCTCAGCGCCACCCCACCGCCGTGAAACCCGGCAGGTGACACCTATTCAGGAGTAAGACTTTTATGCCAGCAATCGTGATTGTAGGCGCCCAGTGGGGCGACGAAGGTAAGGGCAAAGCAACCGACCTGCTTGGCGGTCGCGTTGACTATGTCGTCAAGCCCAACGGTGGCAACAATGCCGGGCACACCGTCGTCGTCAACGGCCAGAAGTTTGAGCTCAAGCTCCTTCCCGCCGGTATCCTCTCAGAAAACGCTGTCCCAGTGATCGGTAACGGTGTTGTGGTGAACCCCGAGGCCCTTTTTGAAGAAATTGACGGGCTTGAAGCGCGCGGGGCAGACACCTCCAAACTCAAGATTTCAGCCAACGCCCACCTGGTGGCTCCCTACCACCAGACCATGGATAAGGTGACCGAACGGTTCCTGGGCAAGCGTGCTATCGGTACCACCGGTCGCGGTATTGGCCCCACCTACATGGATAAGGTGGGCCGCCTGGGTATCCGTGTGCAGGATATTCTCGATGAATCTATCCTGCGTCAGAAGGTTGAAGGGGCCCTGCGCCAGAAGAACGAACTGCTGGTCAAGGTCTACAACCGCCGCCACGTTGAGGTCGAAGAGATCGTTGACTACTTCATGAGCTTCGCCGATCGGCTAGCGCCTATGATTGTGGAATCAACCCAGCTCCTTAACAAGGCGCTGGATGAGGGTAAGACCCTGCTCATGGAGGGCGGCCAGGCCACCTTCCTGGACGTTGACCACGGCACCTACCCCTTCGTGACCTCATCGAACCCCACCGCAGGCGGCGCTTCGGTTGGTTCCGGTGTTGGCCCCACCCGCATTTCCCGCGTCATCGGTATTCAGAAGGCCTACACCACCCGCGTGGGTGCTGGACCCTTCCCCACAGAACTCTTTGACGAGATGGGCGAGTTCTTGCAGAAGACCGGTGGAGAGTTTGGGGTCAATACTGGCCGCCCCCGACGCTGTGGCTGGTATGACGCGGTGTTGGCTCGTCAGGCCGTACGCATTAACGGCTTTACCGACCTTTTCATCACCAAGCTGGATGTGCTCACCGGGTTGGAGAAAATTCCGGTCTGTGTGGCCTATGATGTGGACGGCGTTCGCTTTGATGAGATGCCTATGACTCAGTCGGACTTTCACCATGCAAAGCCTATTTATGAGTACTTTGACGGTTGGACTGAGGACATTACTGAGGCTAAGACTCTCCAAGAGCTGCCCGTCAATGCCCGTAGGTACCTGGAGAAGCTCGAAGAGATCTCTGGCTGTCGTATCTCGGCGATTGGTGTTGGCCCGGGGCGCGAGCAGACTATTGTGGTCCGCGACCTGATTGAGGAAGACTAACTTGGACTAATCCGTATGGAAGGTGAGGCCCGCTCCTGGTAGGGGAGCGGTCCTCACCTTTTAAGAGATTTGTTGACTTTTTCAAAGGACAACACCTCAAAATTTTTTCTGACCGCGGTGGTTCAGTGACTGGCTAAAGTGGAATAATTCGGCGTAAGCCCGGTTGTGGTCGGCGATGGGACGGGTTATTGCTTAATTTATATCTGGCTTATTTTGCTTATTGGGTTTGGCTATCCGCTGGTGCAGGGCTGTATATGAGAGCTGGGATAAGATCGTAGACCTTGAAAAGTTACCCAAATTTTTTTTGGGGTTTTGACTCTGTGGAGATAGCAGTGTCTTGGTTAGTTCCGCAAACTTGGAGGTTGGCTGTAGATTAATACTTACTTTTTAAAATATTTTATTAATATGTATATATTTGCGATTAGTGTAAATAATATTAAAACCGCAAGAAAAATTCCCACAGGGGTTTTTAGGTAAAAATATGAAAATCCTAAAAGCGCCACCAGGTAAAAAAGGGATCCGAGTAGTAGAAGGATTCTAGAGTATTTTTTACGACTCGTACATTTTTCTTTTAGAGACATGTTAAGCCTGCCATTCCTAACGATCCTAAAAAGGCTATGCCTGAGCCAATAGCTGTTAGAGTTGTTGCCCCAAAAGTCTCGGGTAAGGCAATAATGCTGCCCGCAAAAACAAGCCCAGATCCCACAAGACCTATAACGCTAAGTATACACATGCCCCATTATAGTCAGGCGGCGAACCATCATCCTTCACCAAACGAATATCAGAATCAATCAGATCAGAAATATATATAGGCACACTGGCCCTATCCGTATCGCGTAGAAAGAGAGGGGCACCAGTTGCAGGGGGTGTTCAACATAAGCAGTTTACCCTCATGATGAATCTTCTCAACATGAATGTCAATTATTTTTTGTGTTTCGAAATATCACAAAATGGTTTCGATATTTCTACTTATTTTTCTTTTTGAATGTAAATAAATTAGAAAGAATCCTAATTCCATAAACCAGAAAAATTAAATAGGAAATTGCAGTAAAAATAAATAGCATATAGAACACAAAAGATTTTTCGTTTTGAAAAAAGGGTATCAATGAAGTGGATAAAAATCCTATTATCCATGCAGATAGAAAAATTTTATAATCCCTCTTCATGGTCTTTTCATCAATTCACTAATAATCCATACGAGCCCCATGATCCCAAATCCTAGTGATGACCCTATATACCACATTCTATCTATAAATGATCCGGCTTCTACGCCGGGCAGAAAAATACCTCCCCGCTTCCCACTTTCCCGATCTGGATATACTCTTATTCGATATATAGAAAGTATTGTCCCCACTATAAAAGCCAATGCTCCGACTATAATTACTAGATTATTCATTACTACATACCCCTACTTTGCAGGCCAAAATTTACCATACGTACGAGACCAGCTCGCCCCAATACCAAACGTTACTCCTCCATATAAGTCGTTATCTCCCGGTTAATAGATACGGTTTAGGATATCCATGTATGTGTTTTGCGCTCATTTCTTTCTTCTTACTCATGCGGGTCAGATTCCCTGACGGTATCTTGCTTTCTTCGCGCAAAAGCTTTCAAAACTTGATACCAAAAGATGATAAGAAAAACAATTGAAATTGCGATACTAATGAAGAACCATACTCCTTTGTCATGTGTGACCGGCGGAAGGAATATGCCAAAAATAGCAAAGCCAATCCACGAAGTGATAAATACGGGGCGGTTAACATGCTCGAATATATTAAACATAAGTATTTCCTTTGTTGCTTTCGTGCAATCAACGTATAGAAAAAGGTGAAAATAAAACATTTTTTATAAAGAGATTTTCTTTATTGCTAAATGAATGCCTCCGATAAATACAGCTTTAGGGGATCCAATATATAAAATTTTATCCGCAAGGGACCCTGGTGGGATTCCTGGAATGAATATTCCTTTTTGGTTTCTTACCCGTGAGGGTATTTAATTATTCGGTAGATACTAAAGGAATCTCCTAGTAGGGCAAAAAACATTCAAAAAATACATCAACACTATTGATCGGTATCATTTCACTCCCCAGTCCCATGAAAAACTTTGAGAACACCCTACTCCAACACCGAATAAAAACCCATTGGAGGTTGGTCCAGGGCTTCCATCGATAGGTACCTGCATTCCGCTCTTCCAACCTCATCCGTACGCGGCCTGGCAAGAACTATTATATGCTGTGCTGTACTCAGGAGTTGGGTCCCCGGAGGTTCTTCCAATAAATGTATCAGCGCTAAGCTCCCCACCAGCACCTAATTCAAGACCCAATGATACATCATCGTCGTTATCTGAACTAGTGATATTAAAAGAGAAACAAATAGCTCCACATAGGCCAAAACTAAATTGCCAGGCATCCCTACCTGCGCAGCCACCTGCTCTACCACCGCCCGACGTAAATTAATGAACCTGTTCACCGCCTTCACATCCGCAGGTGTCTTGTGGACTTTACTGTCTCTGACTAAAATGACTAGGCCTAGCTCGATATAACCCTTAGCAGCCAAGATAGATGAATCCGGCCCCCGGTCCAGCCCATGATGCTTAAAAGTGCGCGAATCATGCTTGGCCCTGGGTATAGGGTCAGTGATAGTCAAGAGTTCCCCCCGGGGGCAAATGACATGATGGTTGAACCAGCCTGTTTGCCCTTACAGAAGAAGTTTTGTTGTACCTTGGGAGCACCAATTCCAAGGAGGAATCAGGGTTCTGCCAATCGCCAAAGGCCCCGTGTTTTGAGTGAGCTGGTTTAAGGGTGGATTGAGCGGGGAAAGAGATTTTGGGGCGCTTTCTTAATGCTGTTGATGGTCCGCGCGATGGTGGGGTGAGAGGTGTCGAAGAGTTCAGTAGGGAGCTCTTCAGTGAGATTGCGCCGGTGGTAGGTTAGCGGGGCTTTGAGGGCTTGGGTGAGGGTGAATGCTGGTGGTTGGCTGCTTGGTTTTGCCCAGATGTTGGGGGTGGTGGGGCTCTTGGTGGTGTGGTGAATTGTTGAGGTGTGAGTCCTCTTGCGCGCTGGTGGAGTAATGGTTCTTTCGGTGGGTTTGAGATTATTTGTGATGATTTATCCTCATTGATTGTCATTTGCTGGTGCCGTTATCTAGTTGGTGGGTATGGGGTGTGTTCCTACTTTTGAATAAGCCTCATGGCACCCCTCAGGCTGAGTTACCCGGCAAGTTCATGTCGGTGGGGCAGACTCCTATAGCATGGTGAGCATGGCTCTTCTCCTCAGCAAAATTGTGCGCGCCAATGGCGACATCGAAGAATACGGCACCCTGAAAGACTTCGCGGAGCTTCAACCACAGGTGGGCGACCGTACATTTGTTGGCCTTCTTGAGGCCAGTCACCAGGATCTAGAGGTTCTGGCGGCTCTCTTTGACCTGCACCCGCTGGCTATTGAAGACTCAGAGCACGGCCACCAGCGCGCCAAAATAGACCGCTATGGCGACACTTACTTCCTGGTTCTGCGGCCCATCGTCTACCTGGACGACACCGAGGAGCTTCGGCTGGGGGAGACCCACCTCTTCGTTGGTCCTCACTTTATGATTTGGTTGGTCAAAGACTCACTGCGGTCAGCCGAGAAAACCCGTGCCGCCATGAACCAGAACTTTAATGAGCTGGTAATGCAGACTTGCGCCACCAGTGCCCAGACCATGTTTTTCTTGCACGGAGTCCTGGATAGCCTGGTTGATAGCTACTACCCGGTCATAGACGGGCTAGAAAATGATGGGGACGAAATCGAAGACACCCTCTTCTCTTCCGGCGGGGAAGCCTCCGAAATCTCCCAACGCATTTACGGCCTGCTCAACGAGGTAGCCGACTTCAAACGCGCGGTAAAACCCCTGGTGCCCATGCTGGACCTGCTCATGGGCCGCCTCCGCCTGATGGAAACAACCGGTCGCACCACCGGAACCGAAGAGGGCGTAGAGCTCATTCGCCTCTTCCGCGACGTCCACGACCACGTCCTACAGATTAACGAACGGGTCGATGACCTAAAAGCATCGCTTGAAAATGCTCTGGCTGTTAACTCCACCATTGTTGCCGAACGGCAGAACGATGACATGAAGCGTATCTCCGCCTGGGCGGCGATCCTGGTCGTCCCAACGGTCATTGGGTCTATCTATGGAATGAACTTTGATGAGATGCCAGAGTTACACTGGGCCTGGGGCTACCCTGCCTCTTTGGGGCTCATGGCCCTTGTCTCCCTGATCCTCTGGGTGGTCTTCCGCAAGAAGGGCTGGCTCTAGCCCTCGGCCTTTACCTAGGGGCTGTCCGTAGGGTCTGAGTTACTAGCACAATACACAGGAGCATGAGCACACCACCGATCCCGGCGGTATAGAGAACACCCGCGTCAAAGGCCTGCTGGGCTGACTCTAGGAGCGCGCTACCGGCCTGCCCGCCAACCTGATCCGCCACGGCAACGGCACCGCCCAGGGTTTCGCGGGCCAGTGCGGCATCAGGCTCACTGACACCTGCGGGTATGACAAGGTGGGCGAGATAGGCGGCATTGAGGATAGAACCCAGAACCGCGATACCGAGCACAGCCCCGCTTTCGTAGGCGGTTTCAGAGATGGCGGAGGCGGCCCCCGCTTTTTCAGGCGGGACTGCTGACATGATGATGTCGTTGGTCAGGGTCTCAGCGAAACCTATGCCGGTTCCTAACAGGGCGAAAGCGATCAGAATACTGGTGTCCGAGCCGGTGTGGGCGGTGAGCATGACCAGTGCGAAGGCTATCACCATGAGGCCCAGAGCCATGCAAATCATGACCCAGAGCCGTACGAACTTGACCAGGTAGACCACCACCAGGCCCGCGATAACGGAGAGCGCCAGACCGGGGAGCAGAACCAGGGATGCTTGGAGCGGGGAGAGCCCGCTCACCAGTTGCAGGTGCTGGGAAACGAAGTAGAGGAAGCCGACCAGGGAAAATACCGTCATAAGGTTAGTCAGTGCCGCCCCGGTAAACCGCTTGTTGGTGAAGAGCCTCACGTCCAGCATGGGATTCGTGCGGGTTAGCTGGCGGCGGGTAAAGATGAACCCGCAGAGCAGGGCCAGGATGAGCATACTGGCGGTGAGTAGGTCCAGGCCCTTGTGGGCAAAGTGCTTGATGGCGTAGACGGCCGGGGTCATGGTGGTCATAATGAGCACGATGCTGAGCGGGTCTATGGCACCGGGGTTGGGGTCCTTGGAATTGGGGATGAGCCAGGGCCCGAGGATGAGCAGGGGCAGCATAATGGGCAGGGCTATGAGGAAGATGGAACCCCACCAGTAGTGCTCAAGCAGGATTCCGCCGGTGATGGGTCCAAGGGCCGCGCCGGCGGCGTAGCCAGATGCCCAGATAGCTATGGCTGTGCGCCGTTCGGTGGCATCGGTGAAGATGTTACGGAGAATGGAGAGGGTGGAGGGCATGAGGAGTGCCCCGAAAACAGCCATTCCTGCGCGGGCGGCGATCAGCCATTCTGCGCTGGGGGCAAAGGCTGCTGCGGCTGATACGAGGGTGAAACCTGCACTGCCTATCAGGAGCATGGTGCGGCGCCCGTAGCGGTCGCTGAGACTTCCTGCTGGTATGAGTAGGCCGGAGAGCACCAGGGCGTAGCTGTCATTAATCCAGAGAAGCTGGGGGCCTGTGGGTGTTAGGTGGGCGGAGATTTCGGGCAGGGCGAAGGAGAGCACCGTGTTATCGATGGAGACCAGGAGGACCGGGAGCATGAGTACAGCCAGGGCGGCCCAGCGGCGCGGGTGCGGCGGGACTGAGTTGTTGTGTGAATCTGTCAGGGTGTTTAATGGTCCGGTTGTGAGGTGCATTCTCTATCTTCTGAGAGTGAGCTTCTTGGTCTTACGAGTGCTCGCGGCTAGGCAGACTGGAGGATTCTGCTGATTCCGTGAGTGAGATCGTTTTGAATTTGGGCGGTGAGTTGGGGGCTGGGGCTGGCGTGGAGGTAGTCCAGGGTAAGGCCGTTGACTAAGGCTGTGATGAGCCGGGCAGTGAGAGTCACCCGCTGGGCGGTGGGTTTTGCCCCCTGACTCTGAAGTAGGTCTGTGACTCCCTGTGCAACGTGCTCTTGGAAGCGCAGTAGCTCTTTTTGGTATATCTCTGTAATCCAGCTGTGGGCTGAGGCCGCCGCACCCAGTGTGACCCAGAGGGCGGCATCTTCTCGTTGGACTTTTCCGGTAGGCAGGAGTTCACAGAGGCTGAGGCAGGCTCTCTCCAGGGGATCCTGTGTGCTGGGCAGGTTTTGGATGCGCTGGTTTTGCCGTTGAATGGAGCGTTCTAGGGCACTGTGGAGTAGGTGTCGGCGGCTGCCGGTGTGGTACTGGACGGTACCGGGCGCGATACCGGCTTCTTGGGCAACTTTGCGGACGCTGACCTGGTCGAACCCCTGGTTCACAATAACGCGGATGGTGGCCTCTGCGATAGCTACTTCTTGAGCTGATGTCTCCTGCATAGAGCTAGTCTTCCAAGCTAGAGGGCCTAAGCAAACCCGTTCTCATACGTTCGTATGATAATCTATCATACAACTGTATGAAAGGCTGTGTGGTGATTGATTACTTGCTCCTCGTGGGTCTATCCCTCATTGATAGCTTGAGTGTGGGAACACTGGTGATTCCCCTTGTGCTTATCATCAAATGGCAAGCGATGAAAACCGCCCACTATACCACTTACCTCACGACAATCGTCTGTGCCTATTTCATGATTGGTTGTGCACTTTTTATGGGGCTTGGCTGGGTGATTGCCGCCTTCAGCCAGGTCACCGCAATGGCATGGTTCAGGTGGATTCTTTTGGTGCTAGGGGTAGCCCTCGTGCTTTTCGGGGTGCTCTCACCGAACCCCACACGACGTAGTGTTGAAGAGATTGTAGCGGCCCGGTCGGTGCAGGTGCAGAGCAAGCGGGGGAAAAATGTGGGCTTACTTTCTATGGTGGTCCTTGCGCTGGGCGCAGCGGTGGTAGAGAGCGCAACTATGCTGCCCTACCTTGCGGCGCTGGGTATTATCCAGTCTCAAGAAATCCCCTTTGTAGCTCAGCTAGTGGTACTTGCTCTGTACTGCATGGTCATGGCGCTTCCGGCTATCTCACTCGGGGTCGCGGTGAAGGTTCTGGGCAACCGGGTCTTTGAGCGCATACTCGGTGTTTTACCCCGCCTTGAATATGAGGCAAAAATAACCCTGCTCTGGATTGCAGCCATCGTCGGTGCGAACATTGCCCACCGAAGCGCTATCCAGCTTGGTCTGCTGAGTTGGGGACCCCTTTTTTAGTCCACCAGTACCGCTACGGTTTCGTAGGGGCGCAGGGTCAGTCGGCCTTCTGCGGTGGTGAGGTCAGGGCAATTCTTGTAATTACAGACCAGCACCTTCCCCGCCGCGAATTCTGCGGCTAGCTCTACAGCGGTATCTGCCCCGTAGAAGTTGCAGAGCACCAGTAGCTTCTGCCCCTGATATTCGCGGATAAACCCGTAGACGCTCTGGTGCTCGCGGGCAAAAGGCTCGTAGCTTCCCTCCGCAATCAGCGGCATCTGGTGGCGCAGCTCAACCAGGCGGCGGTAGAAAGGCAGAATCTTGCCCTCTGCCTCCTGCCGCTCCACACTCATGAGGGCCTGGGAGGTGGGGCGTAACCAAGGCTGGACGTCGCTAAATCCAGCAAACTCAGAAGCATCCCACTGCATGGGGGTGCGAGAATTATCCCGCGACTTAGAAGCCACAACACGGAAAGCCTGCTCGGGGCTCAGCCCCCTATCCACCAGCGTACGGTAGGCCTTGTGGGACTCAATATCTACATAGTCGTCCATAGATTCATAGGCAGGGTCGATCATGCCGATTTCCTCGCCCTGGTAGATGTAGGGGGTGCCCCGGCTCAGGTGGATGGCGGCGGCCAACATGGTCGCTGATTCTTCCCGGTACAGCCCTGGATCGCCAAAGCGGTTGATAGCGCGCGGCTGGTCATGGTTATTCCAGAAAAGGGCCTGCCAGCCCCCACCCGCTTGAATACCGACTGACCAGTCGGTCAGCACCCCCTTAAGGGCCATAAAATCGAAGGGTACATCTGACCACTTCTCACCCCGGTCATAGTCCACTTTCAGGTGGTGGAAGGAGAAAACCATGTCCAGCTCCCGGCTGTCGGGCCGGGTGTAGCGCACGCTGTTCTCGATGGTGGTGGAGGACATCTCGCCCACGGTAAGCAGCCCCGGGGTGTCCCCGAAGGTCTGCTGGTTGAGTTCCTTAACCCAGGTGTGTACCTGTTCTGTGTCGGTGTAGAGCAGTTTCTCATTCTCGCCGGGGGTGGCATTACGCAGTACCTCGCTCTTGCCGATGACATTGAGAACGTCAAAGCGGAAGCCCCGCACGCCCTTGCTCTTCCAGAAGTTCACAACCCGGTGCAGTTCAGCCCGAACCTGCGGGTTGTGCCAGTTCAGGTCAGCCTGGGTGGTGTCGTAGAGGTGCAGGTAGTAGAGGTCGGTGCCCCCGAAAGGTGACCAGGCAGGCCCGCCGAACTTTGATTCCCAGGTGGTCGGCAGGCTCCCGTCGGGCTGGGCCGGGCGCAGGTAGAAGTAGTCCCGGTACTTTTGTTCACCGGCCAGTGCCCGCTGGAACCATTCGTGCTCCGTAGAGACATGATTGAGCACCATATCGACCATGACCCCGATACCGTATTCACCGAGGGCAGCTACCAGTTCCTGAAAGTCCTCCATGGTGCCCATATCCGGGTCTATGTGGTAGTAATCGGCAATGTCGTAGCCGTTATCGTTCTGGGGTGACACATAAAAAGGGTTGAGCCAGACCATATCGACCCCCAGCGAGGCAATATAGGGAACCTTCTCAAGTACACCGCGCAGATCCCCCACACCGTTACCGCTCGAATCGCGGTAGGACTTGGGGTAGACCTGGTAGATAACCTGATCATGAAAGCTCATGGTGCGCTGCTCCGTTGTGTGGGTTCCGGTAGTCGTCTGGCTAGCTGGTTCTGTGCATAGATAGCAGAAAGGGGGCGTGACAGCCTGCTGGCTGGCACACCCCACTCTACCTGTCTGACAGGTTGCCCTGTTTGGGTTATAAGAGATTTGGAACTTTATTCAGAAACTGGAATTCCCCGGCGCCGGTGGGCGAAGTCCAGGTAGCGGAACTTATCTGCCCGGTGACGAGAAATGGTGTACTGAAAGGCCGTGCCGTCGTCCAATGCGGTAATGGACGTTGTCACCGCAACGTATTCCCCAGCGTGCAGATTCAGGTACTTGGCATCGTTGGGTGTAGCCGGCTCAACCGTGATCTGCCTTGAGGCTGAGGCGATGTTCAGCCCCAGTTCTTGCTCAAAGTAAGTGTAGAGCGAGTCCCTGGCTACCTCCCCCGATATATTGGGAACAACAGCTTTGACAATATAGTCATGGTCAATAATCGCCGGTGCGCCATCCATGTGGCGTACACGCATCACATGGGTAACTGGCACCTGCTCAACAGTGCCTTCTGCCAGTGCCTGGAAGGGAACCGGAGGCAACACAGCATCTTCTAGCTTAATAAGCTCGGTGAGTGTGCTGCGGCTAGCTGACTCAGCAAATTCCTTATAGCTCAACAACGATGAAACGGGTATGGAGTACCGTTTGTGATCAACCACCAGCGAACCCTTCCCCATAATGCGCTGGATATATCCCCGGTCAACCAGAATAGCCAGGGCTTTGCGAACGGTCTCACGGGATACCTGATAGCGCTCAGTCAGCTTCATCTCACTGGGCAACAAATCCCCGACACCGTATTTACCCTCATCAATGTCACGAGCCAAATCGTGGTAGATACGTTCAAATTTTCCCATTGGGTTCCCCTAAATAACATGTGCGATAGCACTCTGTGCCAAATAAAGTGAGAGCTTTTACACGGCGGTCGTGTTTCCCTATAGTCTAGGGGGCTTATCCAGGGTTTTCGAGGGAACCACCCATAAATAAATGTCACACGTTTGATGGGAATCTGAACTGAAGGAGTAGAGAAAAGTATTCCTGGGTTTGACCTACTGGAACAGTGGTTTGAGCGAGCAACCCCAAGGGGTCTGTCTAGCGCGAAAGGCACCTGCCTGGCGCGGGGTGCGCTTCGAGCCTCTGGCCCATGAAATGCAAGAGAACCAGCCAGATGATGCCTACCTCAAAGAAGCGGAGGGCTGGCAGAGCGATCCATGGAGTTAGCAGAAGTTCGAGGGGGAGAAGTCCGGTGGGCGACGCCTGAATACTACGGTTGGCCGCGAGCAGGCGGTGCGTCGCCCTGTGCTTGCCGTGAGTAACTCTTCCTAGACAAGGCTTATTCAACAAAATCTGGGGAGAAAAACCTATCACTGTCTAAAACTCCACTATCTGAGAACACTCAGCGGTTGCATCTACCCTCACCAGCACCCGGCGTAAACTAGATACCCAAGACGACTACCACCAGTTATCAAGGGGAACACGATGCCAGAACTGCGCTCGCGCACATCCACCCACGGCAGGAACATGGCAGGAGCCCGCGCGCTCTGGCGGGCAACCGGCATGGGAGAAGACGACTTCGGCAAGCCCATTATTGCTATTGCCAACTCTTTCACCCAATTCGTTCCCGGCCACGTGCACCTGAAAAACATGGGTGAGCTGGTGGCCGGTGCTATCCGCGAAGCCGGCGGTGTAGCCAAAGAATTCAACACCATTGCGGTCGATGACGGTATCGCCATGGGCCATGACGGTATGCTCTACTCCCTGCCCTCCCGCGACCTGATTGCGGACTCGGTAGAGTACATGGTCAACGCCCACCGCGCCGATGCCCTGGTCTGTATCTCCAACTGCGACAAGATCACCCCCGGTATGCTGCTGGCCGCTATGCGCCTGAATATCCCCGTCATCTTTGTATCTGGCGGGCCCATGGAATCGGGTGCCGCCATTGACGGCGTAGTAGAGCACCGCCTGGACCTGGTAGACGCTATGGTCATGGCCGTTGACGACTCCGTGAGTGATGAGGCCCTAGCCCAGGTCGAACAGAACGCCTGCCCCACCTGCGGATCCTGCGCCGGTATGTTCACCGCCAACTCCATGAACTGCCTCAACGAAGCCATTGGCCTGGCCCTACCCGGTAACGGCACCACCCTTGCCACCCAGGTAGCCCGTAAGCAGCTCTTCCTAGAGGCCGGTGCCAAGATCGTTGAGTTGGCCAAGCGCTACTACGAGCAGGACGACGAGAGCGTCCTGCCCCGCTCCATTGCCAGCAAAGCCGCTTTCGAGAACGCTATGGCCCTGGATGTTGCAATGGGTGGCTCCACCAACACCGTCCTGCACATTCTGGCGATTGCCCACGAGGCCGGTGTGGACTTTACCCTGCGCGATATTGACGCGATTTCCCGCAAGGTGCCCTGCCTGGCTAAGGTTGCCCCCAACTCCACCCAGTACCACATTGAGCACGTCCACCGCGCCGGTGGTATCCCAGCCCTGCTGGGCGAACTTGACCGGGGTAGCCTGCTCAACCGCGACGTCCACTCGGTTCACTCCGATTCTTTAGAATCTTGGCTTTCTGACTGGGATATTCGTTCCGGCACGGCCACCGAAACCGCTAATGAACTCTTCCTGGCTGCCCCCGGAGGTGTTCGCACCACCCAGGCTTTCTCCACCGCTAACAAGTTCGACTCGCACGAGACCGACCCCGAAAAGGGCTGTATCCGCTCGGTTGGGCACGCCTACACCAAGGACGGCGGCCTGGCGGTGCTCTACGGCAATATCGCTGAGGACGGCGCAATCATCAAGAGCGCCGGTATCGACGAGGAACTCTTCCACTTTGTGGGTAAGGCTTTTGTCGTGGAATCTCAGGATGAGGCCGTGTACGAGATTCTCTCCAAGAACGTTAAGCCCGGGGATATCGTGGTCATCCAGTACGAGGGCCCCAAGGGCGGGCCGGGCATGCAGGAAATGCTCTACCCCACCTCCTACCTCAAGGGCCTGGGCCTAGGCAAGCAGTGCGCACTGATTACTGACGGTCGTTTCTCGGGCGGCACTTCGGGTATCTCCATCGGCCATATCTCACCCGAGGCCGCCGCTGGTGGCGCCGTGGGCCTGATTGAGCACGGCGACGAAATTGAGATTGACGTCCATAACCGGATTCTGCGCGTGAATGTACCCGATGAGGTCCTAGCCGCCCGCCGTGCCGCTAAGGGCCCTGCCCCCTGGAAGCCCACCAAGCCGCGTGAGCGCCAGGTGTCCAGTGCCCTGCGGGCCTACGCTTCGATGGTAACCAGCGCCGATAAGGGTGCTGTGCGCATCGTACCCGAGTAAGGGGTAGCTTCTGAGGTTTTCCGGTAAAGCCGGGGTGGCTTCAAGCCCCCCGGCTTTTTCGTCTTTTGAGTTACCGGTGAGTAGGAGTTTTACTGTTGAGAGAAAGGCTGCTCTGTCCAGTGGGTGGGGCGCCGGTAGCAATTAGTCAGTCTCCTGAGATAGCTTTAAGGGGTAAGCATAATACCGACAACCCCATAGGAGATGAATAATGTGGACATCACGCCCGCGCATATTAAGAAATGCCAGTTAACCTGGGAGCCGCCAGATTACACCAGCTCTTACCCGGCGGGCTTCACTGAACAGGGTGTAGCCGTCATCGCCGTGGTCATGGACCAGATACGGGTTGCCGGTGACTGCCATGTTGGGCTCACGGCTTTTGTGTTTATCTCTCGGGAGAACGGGGACCGCGAAGTTCTAGAGTGCGAACCTATCGCGGAATCTCTCACCCACTGTCTGATGGAACCCTGCGATACGGTACACACCGACATGCTGGGCCGCGCCATCCTGGCCGCTATGGATGTTATCCCCGAAGAATACAAACAGAACCTGATGACCGTAGCTGCAGATAAGCACTACCTTAAACTGCTCTTCCGTAAGTTCACTGCCTTCCGCGACTTCATGGAATACCGTTCCTTGGATAAGGTCATGAACCCCTATGAGTCTCACTCGCTGGGGGAAATTCACGTGAAACTTCTGGGCACCCCGGCGGCAGAACTTATGCCTCACTTCTTTGATGAGGCTTCCCGACTAGCCCACCGTGAACTTGAGCAGAACACCGCCCAGCTCCCCCTGGAAAAGCTGGCGGAGTACAGTGTCTTTACTGACTGCTCTTACCGCTCTACCAACAACAAGCGCTACCATAAGGGTGGCCGCATGGGTATTGGTGGGGTGAGTGAGGACGGCTTCTTCTTTCACTCCCACTACGATGCCACCAACATTATGACCGGGGAGCTCTCGGCCATGCTGGCGGCTTTCAATATCTTCTACCACGGCGGTCGGCAGCTGATTATTCACACTGACTCCCTGGGGGCGCTTACCTTTGTGTTGCGTCTGGCCCATAACCGCTGGGTCTATAAGACTTGGACAACCGAGGGTGTGCAGAACCAGCAGGTCTTGGACGAGATGGAGCGGCTCACTGCGGCTATCCGTGAGCGTCGGGTGCTGGTTAAGCATGTCCCTGGGCATTCAGGGCACGGGCTTCAGGAGTCATCCGACTCGGTTTCTAAGATGCACCGTCATTTCCCCGGGCAGATCGTGGAAAAGGGGTACGTTTCTGAGTTCAACCAGCGGTGCGAGTCGATTATTACCGCGCTCTCCGGGTGCGAAAAAGCGCTCCGGCTACCGTGTGCTGAGTGGATTCAGATTAAACCCTCGGTTGTTCACGCCCGTAACCGGCTCTGGAAGTAGGTAGGGATCCACAGCAAAGAGGCCACCTGTTTTTACCTTCATTGGAGGGAGAAACAGGTGGCCTCTTGAGGCGCGGTAGGGGAGAGCCCTAGAGAGCTTTTGCCTTCTTATCTTTCTGGGCACGGAGGATGAGCCACACGAAAGTGCCTACCAGGGCAAGAGCGACTAGGGCGTACACTACCTTGGAGTACCGATCAATGAACCCTTCAACAACAGGCCAGTTTTCACCGAGTATCCAGCCGCAGTAGATGAGCAGGGCGTTCCAGATAGCTGAACCCAATAAGGTGTAGAGGCCAAAAGTTATGGGGTTCATGCGGTGAACACCGGCAGGAATGGAAATAAGGGAACGGATACCCGGGATAACACGCCCGATCAGGATAGAGGCTTTACCGTACTTGTCGAACCAGATAAGTGCACCATCGACGTCCTCCACTTTGACCAGCCACATCTTATCTGCGATACGGCGTAGGCGGTCAGCTCCGATTGCCGCCCCCAGATAGTAGAGGAAGTAGGCTCCTGCCAGTGAACCGATGGTAGCCCAGATAAAAGCTGCAAAGATATTCATGGACCCCTGGGATGCAGTGAAACCGGCCAGCGGCAGAATCACCTCAGAGGGAATGGGCGGGAAGACGTTTTCAAGGAAGACGGCCAGGCCAACACCGGGTGAGCCGATGGCTTCCATGATAGAGATAACCCAGTCGATGATGTTCTGGAGCACAGGGGCCCTTTCGTGGGGTGGCGGTGAGGGGCGTTTAAGCAATGTCCCCCAGTTTAGCTGAGGGCGTCTGACTTAGCATAGGCGCTAGGGCCTTAGGCCTCTTTCCCCCAAGGAACTGTGATAGCGGAACCTACTTTGAGTTTCTTCTTACCGGGGCGGGTACTTCCGGTGGTGAGGGCGGTGTTGGTGCTGTGCCTAGCTACGGCAAAGACTTTTTGGGTGTCCCCGCTTAGGGGGGAGAGCCTATCCCTACGGCTGGTAAGGCGGGGAACACAGAAATACCCCGCCTACGCGGGGAAGAGTCACGCGAAAGCATCCAGGCTATTTTTTCAACGGAAATACCCCCTGGGCGTAGGAAATTCTGAGCTGATCTACCAGCTCCCTGCGATTTCCTCCCACGGGGACCAGGGAAAAGCGCGGGTAACTATTCATGAGTTTGTGCAAAACCACCTCATGGCTCCTTCCGTTAAGGAGGTGCCTACGGTTCCTGACCGCCAGGCATGGCTCAAGGCTGTGGGACGGGATCTTAAACGTCGCAAAACGGTAACGGCCTAACCCTGCTTTGTGGAGACGGTGTGCATCAGTGCGGTGCACACCGTCTTTGTGTCAGCTGGATTGAATTACTATTCTGCTCCTATCAGTGAATGCAGGGGGCTGATACTAAGCGGCCTGTGGCGGGCGGTCTTACCCAAAAACCGGTATCTGGAACCTCACCTTGACGAGCTGGTAATTGGTGCAAAAGTAACTTTTATAACGATATGGTATACATCGTTACCAAATCGTTATAAAATTATTCGGGTCCAATCAGCTTCCGAGGGAAGCATGGGAGCTCCGCTTAAGAAAGGCGGGCCGCCCAGCATGTAGCAGCAACCCGGCTGCGAAGATCTCCAGAAGAGACGAAAGGTACAAGATTGCGTCGTTCACTCTCCGTAGGTGCGGTAGGTGTCATCATGTCAGGTGCTGTTTTTGCAGCAGCTAACGCAACCAACAATGAAGCCCCGCAGACCACCGTAGACAACGGTGCAGTAGTTACCACCCCCCAGCTCAAGGCATTCGACCTTGCCGGCGAGACCAAAATTGGGCAGTGGGGTGTTCCCGAATACGTTGTGGCTCCCGAAAAGCCGGTTGAATCCACTCCCGCACTTGAATCCACTCCTGCACCTGAAGAAGCACCCGTTATTGACGAGCAGGCTCCTACAGAGGCAGCACCTTTTGCAGAGGCTCCCGCTCTTGAAGAAGCAGCCGTCACTGTGCAGTCAGAAACTGTAGGGGTTCTTGAGGACGCGCCCGCACCTGTAGAGGAAACACCTGTACCGACAGCAGAAGAGCCTGCCCCCGTTCAGTCGGCCGCACCTGTTGAGGTCGCAGCTCCCGTTCAGGAGTCCGCACCTGCCCCCACCCTTGCTGTGGCTACTAACCAGGCAAAACGTGATGCCGTTGTTGCGGCGGCTCTGGCAGCCGCATCTGTCAACGCGCAGACCGACTGCACCGCGCTGGCCACCAACTCCCTGAGGGCCGCTGGCATTAACTTCCACGGTTGGCCCATGGATTATATGTCACTGGGTACCGTGACCTCCAACCCCCAGCCCGGCGACCTGGTTATCTACGCCTCCAATGGTTTTGGCCAGCAACACATTGCTGTTTACATTGGTAACGGCCAGGCTGTTCACGGCGGCTGGAACGGTATGGGCACCAGCGTCTTCTCTGTGAACCTGCCCAACGCATCAGCACCCATTTTCGTGTCCCCTGCAGGTTACAACAGCTAATACTTACCGGCTACCGAGCCAATAAATAAGTCCTGATAAACCCCACCCTTCTAGGGTGGGGTTTATGCCTTGTGGGTGATGATGTGACTGCCTCCCCTAGAAGTGCGTAATAAAGGCGTAACAATAATTCTTTGACTTGTTGCCAGCGGGTATAGGCTCAATGGGCGTAAGATCAAGCTCCTCGAAAGGAAAACCAACCCATGAAGGCCCTCACCCGCCGTAGCGCTCTGTCACTGACCGGTGCATCTTTGGTGACGCTTGCCCTGTCTGCCTGCGGCTCACCCCCTCAGACCAGCTCAACTGATGCAGGAGATAAACTCCAGGCCATCAAAGATTCCGGAACTCTCCGTGTCGGCCTAGAAGGTACCTACGCGCCCTGGAACTACCACAATGAATCCGGCCAGCTGGTCGGTATGGAAAAGGATCTTGCCGACCTCATCGCCGCCGATCTGGGTGTCAAAGCCGAATACATCGAAACCCAGTGGGATTCGCTGATTGCCGGTGTGGACTCCAACCGCTACGACCTTGTCATCAATAATGTCTCCCCCACGGAAGAACGCAAGCAGAAGTACGATTTTTCTACCCCCTACCTTGCTTCTGAGGGCAGGGTCGCTGTTCTGGAGAGTTCTTCCCTACAGAAGATTGAGGATCTCAAGGGCGCGACTGCCGCATCGAGTGAAACCTCCAACTTCCGCACCCTACTAGAGGCTGCAGGCGCAAAGATGACCATTGTGACCGGCTTCGACGAGGCCATTGAGCAGGTACTCACCGGCCGTGTTGATGCCGTAGGCAACGATGCCGTCACCTTCGCCTACTACAAGGAACAGCACCCCGATGCCCCCATTCGCCTGCTTGACGGGTTGCTGGGGGAGGCATCCCAGCCGGCTATCCTCATGCCCAAGGGCGCGCTCAGCCTCCAGAAAGCCATCAACGACTCCATCACCAAGAACCTGGAAAATGGCAACCTTAAGGCTATCTACCAGAAGTATGTAGGTCTTGATCTCAGTCCTTCGGCTAAAGCCTAACCGGCCCCGCCCGGAGAAAGATCTCTAGGACATCATGGACCGCTACCTAGAACTGTGGGCAGAATCTCTGCCCTCCCTCTTGCTGGCTACCGTGCAGGTAACAGTACCTCTTACCCTGGTTGCCTTTGTGCTTGCGCTGGTGCTAGGTCTGCTGGCGACAGCCGCCCGCAACCTGAGCCGGTATAACCCCCTCAACTGGTTGGCTACCGCCTTTGTCTGGTTCTTCCGGGGTACACCACTTTTGGTGCAGTTGTTCCTGGTCTTCTACGGGCTACCCAGGCTGGGCATCACTCTTGATCCCTGGCCTGCTGCGGTTATTGCCTTGAGCCTGAATACCGGGGCCTATGTGGCTGAGACTTTCCGCTCGGCTTACGCTTCTATACCGCGTGGCCAGTTTGAGGCCGCCCGTACCCTGAATCTGACCCGCAAGCAGACCCTGCGCCACGTGGTGATACCTCAGGCTACCCGCATCGCCCTGCCGCCCCTGGGAAACGACCTGATTGATCTGGTTAAGGGAACCTCACTGGTGTCGGTCATTTCTATGGTTGACCTCTTTCAGTCCGGTAAGCAGGTCGCTGCCCGTACTTTTGAGCCCCTGGCTATGTACCTTGAAGTTGCCCTTATCTACCTGGTTATTTTTACCGTCCTGTCGGTTGCCCAGCAGGCCCTCGAAAAGCGCACCAGCCGCTATCTAAGGAGCTCCCATGCTTAGTGTGCAGAACCTGACCAAGAGCTTTGGTGAGCAAACTGTCTTGAACGGGGTTTCCCTAGAGCTCACCAGTGGTGAGACCACGGTGATTCTGGGCCCCTCAGGCTCCGGTAAATCAACACTTTTGCGTTGTTTCAACCTGCTAGAGGTACCGGAGGCTGGTGTACTGGATCTTGCGGGGGATTCGGTTGATTTTTCCAGCAAATTGACCGATGAGCAGGTGCGGAGTATCCGCAAACACTCGGCTATGGTCTTTCAGAATTTCAACCTTTTCCCGCACCTGACCGCTGTTCAGAACGTGGCTCTTGCCCCGGTCCTGAATGGGAAGGTAGGCAAGGGCGCTGCCCATCAGTATGCCCTGGAGCTCTTGGACAAGGTGGGGCTGGGAGACAAGGCTAGTTCTTACCCAGATAGTCTTTCCGGTGGTCAGCAGCAGCGGGTGGCTATTGCCCGCGCCCTGGCGGTGTCCCCGGAATACCTACTCTTTGACGAACCTACCAGTGCCCTTGACCCGGAGCTAGAAGCCGAGGTCATCCGGGTTCTGATTGATCTAGCGCGAGAGAAGCGCTCCCTGGTGGTGGTCACTCACAACATGGCTTTCGCCCGCCGGGTTGCGGACCGCATCATCTTTTTGGACGGAGGGAAGGTGCTCTATAACGGTGCGCCCGAGCCTTTCTTCCAATCCACCAATGAGCGTATCGCCCGCTTCTTGCAAATCTTTGAGATGACGGACTACCGCATCTAGCTATTTTCGTCACCTAGCGCCCTATTGGGTCTGACCCTGGCTGGTTATGCGAACCTGCACAGGCCGATATGGCTAGCCGCTGGGTGAGTACGCGTGGGTTAGGGTAGCTTGCTAATGCGTCAGCAGGGCCTTGAGTAGGGCCACTACTAGACCGAGGCTGGCGAAGAGGATTCCACCAAGTAAGGTCCGGAAGCTGGCTGCTTGCTGCTGGTAGCGCGCTACTACAAACCCCATGGAGGCCAGCCGTAAGAGTAGCACTGTGACCGCTAGGAACCAGGCTGTGGGGGGAGCGAGAAAACCCCAGGAACCTAGGGCAATAAAGAGAGCCGGTAGTAGTGTCGAGCTCATGATGGGCACTGCGTTGCGTAAGGCTTTTATGATGTCTTGACCTGTGAGTGCCTTGCCGTGCAAGAGGCGGTGCTCCTGGCTTTCTGCTAGAAAGTGAGCCAGGTAGGTGGTGAGCCCGGTTGCTAGCAGAACAGTGAGTGTGTGGCCCTGAGCAATCTGACCGGGTTTGGTGAGGATGAGTGCCCCTAGGGCCAGGATATTGCCGTAAGTATAGGCCGAAACACGGTGGGCTACGTCTTGGGGTTTTAGTTTGCCCAGCTGGTCTATCTGTGATTTTTTCTGCATAGTTTAATACTAAGGTGATTTTCTGGCGGTACAGTTGGCTGCTGTTCCCCAGGCCTAGCGAGCGGCCCATATCGGTGAGGGGGCAAAATGTTTGATCTAGTGCTGGGGCTTGTCCCTGCCAGGGATGAGCTTGAGGAGCTTTACTCTTCGGTGGGCTGGTCCGCCTACACTGAAAAGCCTGAGAATCTGGTCGCCATGTGCAGAGGGTCGCACTATCTGGCCTGCGCGCGTGACTTTTCTGGTCGGTTGATTGGCTTGGTGAGAACGGTCGGGGACGGCGTGACGATTACCTACATCCAGGATCTATTGGTGCACCCGGACGCCCAGGGGCAGGGCGTGGGTAGCTCTCTTCTCGATGCCGCCCTGGAGGCCGTTGGTGGGGTGCGTCAGGTTTATATTTCTACAGATGCCCATGAGGGTAACAAGCATGTTATTGACCTCTACCTTTCCCGTGGTTTTAGGCCCGTGGGTGACTATAACTGCCTGACTCTGGCCTCCTTTAAGTAAAAACCGCTAGATTTCTTGGCTTTCATCAGGGGCTTGGCGCCTAAGAGTCGGGGTATCGTGCTGCATTTTGCAGCCACAAAGGAGACCTGCGACACATAATGCATACAAAGCTGCCGGGGTGCTGTAGAGTCAGAGACGTGCCCACCGGTTGGTGTAGTAAGAATTTAGAATTTTGTTTTTAGTTTTGCGTTTCATCTCCTTGGGAAAAGAGAGGGCACACCTTAAGCGTTCGAGGTTTGGACGCATTTTCCAGAAGGAATAAAACACATGGCTACTGGCACTGTAAAATGGTTTAACGCTGAAAAAGGCTACGGATTCATCCAGCCCGACGACGGCTCAGCAGATCTTTTCGCTCACTTCTCAGCGATTAACTCAAACGGCTACCGCTCACTCGAAGAAGGCGACTCAGTTGCTTACGATCCCGAGCAGAGCGATCGCGGCATGCAGGCCGCGAACATCAACGTTCTCAGCTAAGCATTGCGCTAACTGATAAAGGGTTCGGCCCCCGTCCACTATGGACGGGGGCCGGACCCTTTATATCCCCAAAGTTTTTACGGCTTCCGGTAGCTGTTCAATGGTGGGATATCTTCACCCGGTATTTAGCTGTGGATAATCCCGTTAAGTGCTGGATTTAAGGTCTTGAGTTGGTAGGATGAATCAGAGTGAGTGATTCTTAAGATTTACTCACTACCGTAATATGACTATTCGCTGCAGATGAAAAGCCTGGTTCCAGCCAGGGGAGTTTGCAGGCTAAAGAAAGGTAGCACCTTTAATGTCTATCAAGATTGATTATGCGGCCATGGAAGCCGAAGCGGCCAACCTGCAGTCTGCAGCAACGGATTTTGAAGTATCGCTGTCCAACCTGCTTAACCGCATCAACAACCTGACTTCACCCGAGGGTGGCTTCTCCACTGAGGTATCCAGTGGTGCTTTCGGGACTAACTACCAGGACTTCAATACCAAGGCTCACCAGCTCATTCCTGCCCTGCAGGCTTTCCAGCAGGATCTCAAGAGCACTATTGAGCGCTTCAAGGCAGCTGACGGCGCCTAATATCTTAGCGGGATATAACCCCATATCAGCGCCTATATAAGATGTTTGCCAAGTTGGCGGAGATAAGGATGAACTTATCTTCGCCAACTTTGTCTGTAGTTTTACTTTTCTTCGCGCTTCGAGGGCACCTCACCTATGAATAGTTTTTTGCTTGTGCCTGCCCCCTTGTACAAGCGGGCTCTTGCCTACTTTGTTGATCTTTTGATTGTGGCAGCTCCTGCTGGGTACGCAATGTGCTTTGCTATCAGTTTTTTGTTTGAACCGTCCCCATTAGTGGGCTGGTTAACCTGTTCAGCTCTAGCGCTTATTGTTCTTGCCTACACCTTGATCCTTGCCGCGCAGAACGCATCTTCCGGGCAGACTGCGGGTAAGCGCTTGATAGGTATCAGAACCCTTCGCGCTGAGTCACTTAGGCCGGGCGATTTCTCGGATGCTTATGCACGTGGTTTCTCTTTCTTGCTTGGGTTACTGGGGCTTGGTATCAGGCCCTTCCTGATGGCTTATAGGTTTAAGACCCAAGTTGAATCTGAGTCTTGGCCCCATAAAGCTGGTAATACTAGGGTTCTTGATGTGAGAGCTGGTAAAGACCCTCTGAATGTGGAGAAACGTTTTTTCCCTCTTTACCCTGAAGAGTGGTCTGGCAATACTGCAACACCTGTGGACCAGGTATTTCCACCTCGAGCTACGGGCCAGTCAGCAACCGCCGACATTTCCTCCGGGCAATCTGATTCTGGTGTGGCACGGGTGACTGTTTCAGACCACCTAGAAGTGGCTCGTAAAAGACGTCGGTCTGAGGGTTTTAGATCAGCTGGCCAGGGGCTTATAACCATTGGAGCAAGCTGTTTAACGGTTGCGGCGCTAGTCTTCGCTGCCAATGAACTTAACCCAGAGATGCCTAAACCCCAAGATCAACGAGAGGTCTTGGCGGCATCTCTGACGCAGAAGCTTCCTGTGGCTGGCTATAGCGGGCAGGGTTTTCCCGGTTATAAAGAAAAACCTGATTGGAGCGAGTCAGTAAGTCCCGATGCCAAAGTGTTCTCCACCGTGGCGAACGTTTTCTCTTTTGAAAGCCGTAGACTGACGGTCTTCTCGGTGGATACAGGTGAGCAAGTAGCTAACTTCCCACTTGACCAGGCTGTTGAGGTGTCTGCCCAGACAAGTTTTAGCGGCACCCCTGGAATTTACTGGTCAATCGGTGATACTGCTTTTGGTTGGAGCTCAGGTACGGGGGCAGATAAGCCTTTTAGCGCCAAAATTCCCGCTGGGGCACAGCCATATGCTGCGGGGAATGAGCTTCTCTTTGCGGCTGAGGACGAAAAGAACGGACAATACAAGGCCTGGCGTTTTAGCCCCGATGGCTTTCAAGAGATAAAGATTCCTTCGGGCTTCGTTCCGGGGTCTTTTTCCGGGCAAAATATGGTCAGCTATAGTCTGGGTGGAGAAATTAAGGTAACAGACAGTCAAGGCCAAGAAATTTCGGCCTATCCTCTTGCATCCCCCAAGGACTCTTTGCCTTTCGACAGTATCGTTTCTGTTGGACACCAAAGGATTGTGGCGACTTGGTCTCCTTACCCCGATAGTGTTGCTCCAACTACGCCGGTTACAGTGGCTTTTTACGATACCGAGTCGGGGAACCTCCTCTCCTATATTGAAACAACTCAGGAGCGTATCTCTGCATACCCAGATTTGTTATGGGGCCCCGATGGGCATTCCGCTCTTTATGCCGGCTACCTATTCGATGTCGAAAAAGGTAGAGCAGATGCTGATCTCATCGCGCAGGGTATTGAGCCGATCACCGTTATCGGTCAAGGTGCTCTGGGCAGCAGTAATCTAGGTAATGTTTACATGGAGCCTGACGAGGTACAGTCAATTTCAGGTATCACACCCTTGTTGGCTAACCAGGACATTGCCATAATCAGAACTCACAACAATAAGCTTGAAAAATACACCAAATAAAACACGCACTTGTAGAGGACAACATGAGAGCACAGAGGCCGAAGCAGCTGATATTTAACACTGGGACAGCTACGCTGGCACTTCTCCTGGCTTCAGGGATGCCAGCATCGAATGCTACGTCTCTTCCGGAGGCAACACCGTCTACTCTTTCGCATTCAGACTCACCGGCTGACCCCGCACCTGTCGCACCTACACTGAGTAAAACTGAGGTTGTCACACCGAGGGAGGTAGCTGAACCAGTTTTTGCAACTGACCCTGCAAAACAGGATGCTTCCGTTGCCAATGATTCTCCGGGAGGTACTACCGAGACACCTGTGCCCTCAACGACGGTAGATAACCAACCTGCGAGCCCATCTGAAACTACCCCCTCGCCGAGTGCGAGCCCATCTGAAACTACCCCATCGCCGAGTGCGAGCCCTACTGAAGCTCCCGCAGATCCTATTCACTTATTAGTTAAGGCTGATACATCCGAGCTTAAGCCTGGTGAGATTTATAAGGGGTCAGTAGAAGGCATCCCTGAAGGAACACACGTTAAAGCATCTCTAACTCCTGCCAAAGAACTTGAGACAGACCCCGTACAGTGCTCTGTTAGTGGGAAACCCCCTGCACAAGCTTTTGAGTGTCATGTTCCGGAGGACCAAAGGACCGGTAAGTACACCTTAGAAATTAGGCTTTTTGATGAGAAGGACCAACCGGTTCTTGCTGACGGTACCGAGATCCTTGATACCTCACAGAGTGTAGTCATTGCCGATGGCACAAGAGAATATAACCCTATGATTGTAGCCCGGTATCCGATTACTGCAGCTGGGTATGTCATGCCTATTGCGGGTGGCGGGTATGAGCCCAATTCTGAAGTTCAGGTGAGCGCTCTTGATGAAAACAACAACCCCATCCCGGGTATTACTTTTGCGACCTGGGCTGCAGAAAGCACACCTTCAGCCGGTGACCTTGATAATGCAGCAGGTACTCTCAAAGTCACTACCGATGCCGATGGCTTCTTCAGCGCCTACCTCATTACTAGCCCATACATGTCGAGCGCTAGCGTAAACCTTGTTGCGCAGGATGAGAAGACTCAGGTTTCAGCATCAGACCGGCTCGGTATTTTGGGTGAATCTGTGGCTAGGTTGGGTACCTCTGTAGGCAGTATTGTTGCTGGGGAAGATGTCACTGTTGAGATTTCAGGTGACCAGTTTGCTCCATCGTATAAGGATTACCCCGTGACCCTGCAACTTGTTCGTGGTGGGGAAGTCATTACACGTCAAGATATTGAACTGTCACGTCCCACCGGCGATAGTCTATGGAGCTCATTCCAGAAAGTGACTCTGGAGCAGACTGCTTCTCTTGAGGCAGGGGAGTACTCGATTCAGGCTATTGTGCCTACCCAAGATAATATTCCGGTAGATTTTCAGGGACGGTTGTTGGCCTCGAAGGCATTCAGCGTGGTGCCTGCTAAGACTGAGCCCCCAGTTATCACTGACCCAACTCTTCCCGCAGAACCGGTCCCGGGTGACCCCGCAGAACCGGTCCCGGGTGACCCCGTAGAACCTGATTTGCCTGCCGAACCTGATCCGGCAGAAACGGCAGAGCCCACAAGGGAAGCTGAAGAGAAACCGCTTCCTGACCCTTCGGAGGATGCAGAAACTGTTCCTGCCCCCAGCATCGTACCCGCTGAAGCGCAGGTGAGACCTGTTATCGAACAGGAGAAAGAACCTGAGCCTACGGAGACTCCTATCGACCAGAACCCCACGTGGATTCAGACCAGCTCAATTAAAGCTGAAGACCCACGCGTTGCACAGGAACCGAATAAGCAACTCAAATCAAGTGTCCTAAACGCTCAGGGAACCAAGAATGTTGAAGGTCGGATTAATCCTCGGTCAGGTGTAGCTGCCCCAGAGGGGACTAATGCCGCGGAGGGTGCAACTGCGGTGGTGAACCTGAACAAGTCGGCCCCTAAGTGGCCTGTGCTACTGCTCATTCTTGTAGCACTCGGCGTTGGGGCTTTCACTGGCGTATCCATCGCAAAAACTGCTAAAGCAACTGATAGTAAGAGATAATGACATCGATCCGTCTCTCCATGGAAAACGCTCAATCCGCAGTCTCACACCTGGTCGTTGACGCGGATCCTCAGTCACCTATTAGTTCAGTCGCGTCAGCCATTGAAACGACGGTGGGTGAGCCTGTTCCCCTCTTGGCCGAGAAGAGGGGAACATGGGGCGAACTTGAACTTACTGAGGGCGTAGTGCTAGGTGCTAAAGCCTTTGAAAGTAGCTCCCTAGAGGAGTCCCTTAAGGTTTCACCCTTCTTCTTGATTGAGCAGGTGAGTGGCCCTGGCGCGGGCACTATTCGCTCCTTGGCACCTGGGAAATACACTTTGGGCGCTGATCCCTGTTGCTCTATCGTTTTAGAAGGCGCTGGTCTTCCTCAAACAGCTGCTTTGCTCAGCTTCAATGAAGCCGGTCAGTGCACTGTTGAAAATACTACTGAGGAATCGGCTCTGCAACTTGAGGGGCAACTTGTCACAGAACCTCAAGAGTGGCTTCAGGGCCATTCCCTGCGGGTTGGTGGGTATGTTTTTGAGCTTCTTACAGAGGCTCCTTTGGTCGCTTCGGTAACACCCTCGGAGAGATTTGGGTTGCTGGATTTTAACCGGCCTCCCAGGCTGATGCCGAAAGATCGTGCAAAGGAGTTCAAATATCCGAGTGAACCCGAGATGGGTTCGCGTGGTGCCCTGCCGATTATTGCTATGTTGGCTCCCCTGTTGCTTGCTATAGTCATGGCTACTGTCATGAAGCGACCTTACTTCCTTATTTTTGGGTTTATGTCACCTGTGATGATGCTGGTGAGTTACCTGAGTAACCGTAAGAACGGTAAGGTGACCCACCGAGAAAAGAAAGCAAAATACCGTAAGGTGAGAGCGCAGATTGACGGGGACCTTCACCAGGCCGTCGTGGATTTTGCGAATGAGCAGCGTTTGTATAGTCCGGATCCTGCAACAGCCGGGCTCATTGCGAGTCTGCCCAGCCCTAGACTGTGGGAGCGTCGAAGAAGCGACCCCGACCATCTGAATATTCGCCTGGGTGTATCTGAAGTTGAGTCCGATGTGAGTATCTACCGGCCTGAAGAGGTCGATCACCTTCGTAATCAGCTGATGAAAGCTCAGGAGGTCCCGGTAACGGTTTCGCTTAAACAGTTTGGGGTTATCGGATTTTGCGGTGAGAAGACCGTGGTTCACCGAAACGTTGCCTGGGCGATTGCGCAATTAGCTGTATCTCAGAGCCCACGAGATCTTGGAGTTGTCGTGCTTACTGATGGGGCTTCTGCTCGGGAGTGGGAGTGGGTGCGGTGGCTTCCTCACGCAGCAAGTTCTAAGGGTTCTATCGCTACTATCGGTAATGACACCCGTACAGTGGGACAGCGCCTTAATGAGCTGTCCCAGATGATTGAGCAACGGCAGGAACAGGGAACTGAGAAGGACACCGATATCTTTCGCTCTATTGTCGTGGTCTTCGACGGTGCCCGGAAGCTCCGTCAATGGCCGGGTGCTTCACGAGTGCTGGCCGAAGGCCCCTCTGTGGGCATTTATTCTTTATGTATCGACAGCGAAGAACGATTCCTACCTGAAGAGTCACGGGCTGTTGTAACTGAGACGGGTGGGGACTGGACCCTCAAACGGGACCGCGAGAACTCTCTCGGGCATATTACCCCTGATCTGCCTGAATGGGATTGGTTTGAAGGTATTGCCCGCCCGATGGCTCCTCTGCGAGATGCTACAGATGAGGACGATTCCGCGATTCCTACCAGTGCTCGTTTCTTGGATACCGTCATGATGCAGGACCCTGAGCCGGAACTCGTTATGCAACGGTGGGCACTTTCGCCTCGTTCCACGTCCGCTGTTATCGGTGAGTCCTTTGATGGGGCTTTTGAGATTGATATGAGGAAAGACGGCCCTCACGCTCTCATCGCGGGTACAACGGGCTCTGGTAAGTCGGAGCTCTTGCAGACCCTGATTGCATCGCTGGCTTTGCGTAACCGACCCGATGAGCTGTCTTTTGTGCTGATTGATTATAAGGGCGGTGCGGCGTTCAAGGATTTCGTTAATCTGCCACACACGGTTGGTATTGTTACTGACTTGGATAATCACCTGGTGCAGAGAGCTATGGACTCCTTGGCAGCCGAACTGCGCCGCCGTGAGCATCTGCTGGCTACCGTGGGCGCTAAAGATATTGAGGATTTTACCTCTGCCCGTGAGCGCGGTGAGACAGAGCTCTTGATGCCTCGCCTTGTCTTGGTGATTGATGAGTTTGCTGCTCTAAAAGCTGAGCTCCCTGACTTTGTGGCGGGTATCGTCAATATTGCTCAGCGTGGTCGCTCGTTGGGTATTCACCTGGTGATGGCGACCCAGCGCCCACAGGGTGCTATTACAGCCGATATTCTGGCTAACACTAACTTGCGTATTGCCTTGCGTATGGCTGATTCGGTGGAGAGCAAGGACGTCATTGGTACTGCTGATGCGGCTGAGATTTCTACCTCTACTCCCGGGCGTGCCTATGTGAAGTCCGGGTCAAGCCCCCTCTTGCCCTTCCAGTCTTCGCGTATTGGTGGTGCTCGGGTTGAGAGCACTGTGCAGGATATTCCTGACCCGGTGGTGCATGTGGTTCCTTGGCCTCAGGTAGGGTATGCCCTCCCGGTTCCTCCTAAACAGAAGCAGACCGAATCTGCTGTGACTGACTTGCAGGTGCTGGTTGGGGCGATGGAGCAGGCGGCTGAACAGCTCAAGATCCCTGCGCAGCCTAGCCCCTGGCTACCGTCTATGGGTGATGACGTGGTTCTTACCGATATTGTGGCCCAGGTGCCTTCTGATGCAGGGAGCGACATCCCTAAAATTCCTTTCGCCCTTCAAGATTTCCCTGCAGACCAGAGCCAGAGGCCTCTCTGCCTGGACTTCGAGGATTTTTCGCACCTGTTTATTGTTGGCTCACCGCGTACCGGTCGAACCCAGGCGCTACGAACTATTGCCGGTGCAATAGGTCAGAACAGCTCTCCTCGTGATATTCACCTGTACGGTGTTGATTTTGGCAACGGTGGTTTGCGCGGTATTTTGCAGCTTCCTCACTGCAATACGGTGATTTCTCGAACGCAAGGGACTCTGCTGACACGTTTTATTAATCGGATGGAAACCGAGATTAACCGCCGTCGTACGGTTCTTTCTCAAGCGGGTTTCACCTCTGTCGCCGAACAGCGTAGGAACTCTCCCGAGGACCAGAAGCTTGCGCATATTGTCATTTTGTTTGACCAGTGGGAGGGGTTCCTGAACGGTATTGGTGATAACTGCCAGAGTAGCGTGGGCCAGTCTGTCCTGGCTATTTTGCGCGAGGGCGCTTCGGCCGGGGTTCACCTGATTATTACCGGTGATCGTTCCCTGCTCTCAAGCCGCACAAACACTTTGGTTGAGCATAAGTTGATGCTTCGACTGGCTGACCGTACGGACTACACTATGGCGGGCTTGTCCCCTCGTGAGCTGCCCGAGAAAATAGGCCCGGGGCGGGCTTTTGCTTCTGGTACTTCGCGGGAAACCCAGATCGCTCTGCTCAATGCAGACACCTCATCGCAAGCCCAGGTCAAGGCGCTGGGTGCTATTGGTGAGCACGCTACTCAGCGTCATAGCGATATTCCGGAGTCGCAGCTTCCGCTGGCTCTGCGGGATCTGGCCGCTAAGGTGACCTACAGTAGCATGGTTGCGGCCGGTGCGCCGGCGCTCCCGTGGAAACCTCTGCTAGGTATCGGTGGCGACGAGGTACTTCCGGTTCCCGTTGATTTGGTTGAAATACCCACATTTGTGATTGGTGGTGCGAGCAGGAGCGGTAAATCCACCGGGCTTAGGGCACTGGCCCAATCGTCCTTGGACGCTGGTGTGCAGGTTGTCCTGTTGACGCCTCTCCGCTCTCCTGTAGGTGACCTTGCGGGGCATGAGAATGTTGTGGCTCATTATGCAGGTGCCGATATTACAGCCGAATCCGTGCGTGAAGTGTTGAAGATGCGAGACATCCTACTGGTGATTGACGATGCTTCTGCTATCTCTGACTTCACGGTTATTGATGAGCTGAAGAAGATTGGTTCTGCGATAAACAGCCAGGGGGTCCGTGCGGTGGTGGCTGACGGCCTTGATGAGCTGGACCGTGTAGGTGCTATGTCGTGGATGAATGAGCTGGTTAAGCGCCGCCACGGGGCCGTTCTTAATCCCGCCTCTATTTTTAGTGGTAAACCCGTAGGGCTGTCCTTAACCCAGGAAATTTTGGCGCAACCTCGCCCCGTTGGGCGGGCCTTAGTCAATCTTGGTGATGGCCGGATAACAAGTGTGCAGATCGCGTGTGAAGGATAAGCAGGAATGAAGAAAATAGCTCTTGTATGTATGTCTAGTATGGTAGTTCCTCTCTTTCTTGTTGGCTGTTCTTCTGAGGCCTCGCAGGAGGCATCTGCCGCAGATATTGAGCAGGCCGCTGTTGCCGCTGTGAGAGCAACCTACCAGCAGGAGTCCCAGGTGGACTGTGGGGGTAAGACCTTGTCGGTAGAGGCTGGGGCGAGCGTAGATTGCGCGATTACTTTAGCGGGTGAGCCGGTTAGCCGTTCAGCATTGGTGCAGGTTGCCTCTCTTACGGATGAAGGCTACACCGTTGATGTGGCTATTACCCCTGAAATCGAGGAGCCTTTGAGCGATATTTCTGCCGATGAGGTGCGGTCACAGGTGCTGCAGTCTTTGACAAACGAGGCTCAGGTTGAGCCGGCTGTAAATTGTTTGCAGGGGCTGGAACGTGTTGTGGGGGCGAGTGTGACCTGCTCGGCCCGGTTTACCGGTGAAGACCAGACGCGGTCCGCTCAGGTAACGGTGAAGAGCGTTACTGCCGCTGGTAGAGCAGAGCTGGGGACGACTCTTAGCCCCAGCATTAAGGAGAAAGCGCTTTCCGATTCACGTGATTCTGTAGCTGCAGTTGTTGCCTCAGCTTTGGAGGGGCAACTGGGAGCAAAACCTGATGTTTCGTGCGGTGATGGCTATATTGAGGTTAGGGGCGGCTCTGCTCTTACCTGTAGCGTTACCTCAGCTTCGGGTCAGGTTCTGGGGGATGCCCAGGTTAAGCTCCGTGATGTTTCTGGTGGTGCCTACGGTGTAGATGTCGCCTTAGAGCAGGCTAGCTCGTAGGGGAAGTGTGGAAGGAAAGCTGATTTTCTGATGGCAGACATTAGATTAAGTTATGAGCTATTGCAGGACCTCATCGATACCTTTAGGGAGGTCAAGGATTCTTTCACTACATATACCTCCTTTTTGATTGGTCTCCGCTGACTGGTGGGGGATCCTTGCCCTGAACCCCCTAGCGACTCCAGGGGATGTTGTGTGAGAGACAGCCTATACCCCGTCAGTGGTGGGAGAACCTTCCAGATAACTTTAAAGAAGCTTCGATTACTTACGCGCCTGGCCTGGTGAGCAATTTGAATGGGGTTCCCTATTAAGGAGCGTGACAAGGCGAGCCGCAAGTTGATTGATGATTTGTTGGCTGACTCCGATATTTCTCAGGAGCATTAGGATGACTTGCAGGAGATCAAAAAGACTGCTGCCACAGACAAAGAGTCCGGTGCGCAGAAGTATATCCTCTTCCTGAATATTTCCCATATGGAGGATAAGGGCGGTACAACGGAGAACGACTTTTTGACTGCAATCTCGGTGGGGGATACGGCTACGGCCACCACGGTTATGATACCCGGTAGGTATGGATAAATAACGTGGGTTCTAGTATCAACAGCTTGGTCGTTAACGCTCGAGACATGTATGTGACTCAGGAGCGTATGAAGAAGGGGGATAAGGAACTGGTTGCTGTTATCGCCTATCCTTGGCTAGGACACCCCCGGATCCTGGGGCTTCTATGAGATTAGTAGGGCCAAAGCAAGAGGCTGTCGACACGGCTAAGGCTGGGCTTTGGCCTATCGAGCGGCGGCAAAATTTCTGGTTCGTTCACTCACCTGATGACCTCTTAGCCCCAGCGGGTGTCTAAGACCTTTGATAGATAAGCCCTCTGGTGGGGGATGGCCGGCAAGCCCCATAAAAGCTGCCCTCACCACCAAGGCTAAGAGCACAAAATCTGACTCTCCTCCTCACAAGCCCTAGAGCAGGGCACTCCACAAGCGGCAAAGATTCTCTGTCACCTTATGGCGCAATGGCCGGTAAATCCACTCGTCATAGCGTAACTTCTTACACACAGCGATATACTCGTGGGCCACCTGCTCCAACTCCTTGACCATATCCGAGCTAACAATGAAAGTTGAGACCTCAAAGTTCAAGGCAAAAGAGCGCGGGTCCATATTTGACGACCCAATGAAAGTGATCTCCTGGTCCACGATCATGAACTTGGAGTGCAGAACGGTTGGCCCAGGGTACTGCTGAATATTAACACCGGCCCGTAGCAGTTCCTCATAGTAGGAACGCTGGCCCATAATGGGCAGAAACTGGTCTCCCTTTTCGCAGACAATCAGGGTTACCTCGATACCGGAGAGCGCCATATTGGTGAGCGCCTGCAAAAGCGTTGACTCGGGCACAAAGTAGGGGGAGCAGATAATGATTCGCTCCTCCGCGTTGTAAATCAGGTGGTTAATCAGGCGCAGATTATTTTCGGTCTCATAGCCCGGCCCTGAGGGCACTATCTGCGCCAGGGGCGGTTGGGCGTCCAGGCTCGCATTATCCTGGGCCTCGATATCCGCATCAATCTCGTTGAGCAGTAGCTCCTTAGTTTCTGCGTACCAGTCAGAAACAAAAACAGCATTAAGCTCGTGCACAACGGGGCCGGTGCAGAAGAAGCACAGGTCTTTCCATTCCAGCCCCTTCTGCAGGTTCTTCTTGAGGTTATAGGTGCGGTCGATAGCGTTTTGGGAGCCGGAGAAAGCAAGCTGTCCATCAATCACCACAATCTTTCGGTGATTACGTAGGTCAGGGCGCTGCCACTGCCCCTTCCAGGGTTTCAAGGGCAACATCAGATGCCAAGGGACCCCCGCCTGAGTCAGCCGCTCTTGAAGCTCCCGCCAGCGCGGGTACTTACGAGAACCAATATGATCAATGAGGATGCGGACAGCAACCCCACGCTGGTGGGCACGAATCAGTGCCTCCCAGAGAGGCTCAGTCGTGGCATCTAACCCGGCGATATAAAACTCTAGGTGAACGTAGGTCCGGGCTCTATCAATATGTTCAGCTAACTCCTGGATGGATTCATTGTTGTGGTGGCGTAGCTCAAAACTGTTGCCCCCAATCAGGGGAAGGGCCCCCAGCTTGTAGTTGAGCTTGGCAGCCACCCGAGCCGGCTCCGAAAGAGTAGCATGACCCAGGACCGCCTGATCGCCCTCAATAGCGTCCTTAATGATCCTGTTCATGGTGCGTTGCCGGCTCAGACGATGCTTAGGGACCAGGTTAGAACCAAAAATGAGGAAGGCAAGTAGCCCCACATAGGGTATGTAGAAAATAGCCATCAGCCAGCCCAGCGCGACCACCGGCTTACGGTTATAGGGCAACCAAAAGATGACGGTTAGGCGGATGATGAGATCAAAAACTACTAAGGACACCGAAAGCCAGTCCGGCAGGTTGGTGATATTGAGGAAGGGCAGACCAAGATTCACCCTCCCAGTCTACCGGCTAAGATACGGTGGCCAGCGGAATCACAGGCCGGAACCCTTGGGGTAGGCTCCGAGCGGGCCCTGCACTAGACTAAGGGGAGTGAACACCTCTGCGCAGGAAACAAGGCCAGCTCCCTCCGCCCGCCAAAGGCGGCGCCAACGCACCCACGCCGCCATACATGGAGCGGCTCTTGACCTGGTCGCTGATAAAGGCTTCAAAGCAGCCACCACCGACGAAATCGCCCAGAAAGCTGGCGTCAGCCCCCGCACCCTCTTCAACTATTTCGCGGCCAAGGAGGACGCCGTCCTGGGGCTACGCCCACCGGTTCTGACCGACCAGATACTAGAGCAGGACCAGACCAGGAGGAATCTCTACATTTTTGAGCGGATCGCTCACTTACTGGTTGACATACTGGTGACTTCCATAGACGGACCCAGCTACCCCCAGCTGAGGCTACTCCTAGATACCTACCCGGAACTCCGCTTCCGCATGCGCACCCACCACCTAGCCTGCGAGAACGTTCTGGCTGACTTCCTGCGCTCAGTGGACTGGCAGGCTTTCTCCCAGCAGGGCCGCAAGGGCCCCTTCATCTACCGGCCCTGTGGTTCACCTACCCCGCTCAGGGAGCACAACGTTCAAGCTGCCCTCTGCATTACCTCCGCTCTGCTGCGCTACATTGACCTCACCCAAGGCATACCGGACGGCCCCCAACGAGATACCCTCATCAGAGAAGCCGTATCAACCTTCCGCCACCTACTGCGCGAAGACACACCAACAGACCCGCCCTCACAGGGCACCCCCTAACCCCGGATCAAAGGAGAACCTCATGAAAATACTTGCCCCCACTTCCATTCGCCTCAAGGAAGAGCTCCTAGGCCTGACCGCCCAGGACCAGCTCATCAGCTACGACCCCGCCGCAAATATCTCCCCCGAGAACTACGACGCCGACGTACTGATCGCCTGGGGCAACACCAACGACCAGCTCAAAGACGCGGCAACCAACCTCCACAAGGTAGAGCTGGTTCAGGCGCTCCTGGCTGGCCCCGACCAGGCCCGCGCCGCAGGTTTCCGCCCCGAAGCTGTTATTGCCTCCGGTAGCGGCCTGCACTCAAAAACCGTTGCTGAGCATACCCTAGCGCTGGCCCTCAACTTTGTGCGTTTCCTGCCCACCCTGGCTGAGCATCAGGCTCAGAAGCATTGGGCCGGTGAGCTGGGTGGCCCCCAGGAGCTACACCCTGCCCACCAGGTCACCACCTTACTCGGCGCCAACGTCACCATCTGGGGCTTTGGCTCCATCGGCACCGCAACCGCCCGTCTCTTCCAGGCCTTCGGTGCCAATGTCACCGGTGTAGCCCGTAGCGCAGGGGAACGCGAGGGCTTCCCGGTTCTTGCTACTGAAGACATCGACAGGGTTCTACCCAGCACCGACATCCTGGTCATGATTCTGCCGAACTCGGAAGAAACCCAGAAGGCTTTGGATGCCGCCCGCCTAGCTCAGCTGCCGGAACGTGCCTATGTGATCAATGTGGGCCGTGGCCCCACCCTGGACCAGGGCGCTCTCATTCAGGCCCTTAAAACCGGTTCTATTGCCGGTGCGGCCCTGGATGTTGTGGAAGAGGAACCTCTTGATCCTGCCGATCCGCTCTGGGATGCCAAGAACCTGGTTATTACTCCTCACTCCGCTGGTGGTCGCCCCGTGGAACCGGAGCCTTTGATCGCTCAGAACCTGCAAGCTCTGCGCGACCAGCGAGCAGGCAAGACCGCTAACTGGCGCAACAAGATGAACTAGTTACCTGCCCTTCTAGGCCTCAGCGCCAGGCCTCCCTGCCCCTTTCGCCTGCTAAGGCTCACACGGTTTTACACGCCCGTAGGCGGTGCTCCCGTTAGCACCCCTTAACGCCAGCCCCGCCGAGCCAGCTAAGGCTCACACCGCCTGCGGGCTGAGCCTTGCTCTCCAAAGCTCATAGAATAAGGCCGCTCCACCCGTCATGGGTGGAGCGGCCTTATCTCTGAACGTGTCTAAAGATCCGTTCTAGCTAACGACCGGCCCTGTTTCTTCCAGTAGCTTGGCGCGAAGCTCACGGCGCTGGGCCTGAGCATCGGGATCAGGTAGGGGAACAGCAGCCAGCAGACGCTGAGTATAGGCCTGTTTGGGGTGGCGCAGGATCTGCTCACGCGTCCCCTGCTCCACAATCTCCCCTCGGCGCATGACCGCAATACGGTCGGCCAGAGCGTCAATAACAGCCAGGTCGTGGGTCACAAAGAGGCAGGCGAAGCCCATCTCCTGCTGAAGCTCCTGGAAGAGTTCCAGCACACGAGCCTGCACAGACACATCCAAGGCACTGGTCGGTTCATCGGCGATCAGGAGCTTAGGCTTGAGCGACAGCGCACGGGCAATACCCACACGCTGTTTCTGCCCGCCCGAGAGCTCATGCGGGTAACGGTTACGGTAAGAGCGGGGCAACTCAACCCGGTCGAGTAGCTCCTCAATCCGCTTCTGTAGGGCATCGCCCTTGGCCTCACCGGCCAGCATCATAGGCTCCCCAATAGATTCACCAATGGGCAGTCGGGGGTTCAAGGAAGAAGAAGGATCCTGGAAGACCATGCCAACATCCTTACGCACCTGGGCCAGGTCCTTACGGCTGGGTTTGCGCATATCAACACCACAAACGTTCAGCTCACCCTCGGCAACCTGCAAGAACCCCACGGTAGCGCGGCCAATGGTGGACTTACCGGAGCCGGACTCACCCACCAGACCCAGCACCTCACCGGCCCGGATCTGAAGGTTAGCGTCGGTAACCGCTCGGAAGGGACCAACCCGACCCTGCTTGGGGTATTCCAGGGCAACGTTCTTAAGCTCCAGGATAACCTCACCATCTGCCTTGGGCGGGGGGAGTACCTGGTTGATGACAGCCGTTGGCGGGCGCTGGCCTTCAGCGGCATCGTCAATGGCTGCGTTCACATCAATCTCATCACCGCCCAGGTGGAGTACCGAACCTAGCAGAGCCTTGGTGTATTCGTGCTGGGGGTTATTGAAGATATCGTGGATTTCACCGGTCTCCACAATCTCCCCTCGGCGCATAACCGCTACCCGGTCAGCCAGGTCAGCAACAACACCCATGTCGTGAGTAATCAGAATAATTGCTGAGTTGAGCTTCTTCTGCAAGTTACGCATGAGCTGAAGAATCTCAGCCTGCACGGTCACATCCAGTGCCGTAGTGGGCTCATCGGCAATCAGGAGCTTGGGGTTGGTGGACAGCGACTGGGCGATCATAGCGCGCTGGCGCTGCCCACCGGACATCTGGTGCGGGTAGGAATTAAAGGCCTTGACCGGGTCAGGCATCTCCACCAGCTCAAGCATTTTAAGAGCTTCGTCTTTAGCCTGAGCGGGTGAGATGTCCTTGTGAATGCGGAGGGTCTCAATAATCTGTTCCCCCACGGTCATGACCGGGTTCATAGCGGTCATAGGTTCCTGGAAGATGACCGCGACCTCTTCACCGCGCACGCTGAGCAAGTCGGTATTAGAGAGCCCAATCAGTTCACGGCCGTTGAGCTTAACGGATCCAGTGACCCGGGCGTTCTTGGGGAGCAGGCCGATCATACCCATAGAGGAGACGGACTTACCGGAGCCTGATTCACCCACAATAGCGAGTACCTCACCGGCATGAACCTCGTAGCTGAGGTTAATGGCGGCGGGAACCCACTTGCGTTCGACACCGAAGTCGACGCTGAGGTCACGAACTTCAAGCACCGGGCTAGCGGTCTGCTGAGTTACTGGAGTATTCACTAGTTTTCCCAACTCTTAGGTTTGGTTAAGGAGTTTTATCTTGTAGAGCGGTTTTTATCTGAGAGAATCTAAAGACTATGAAGTCTCAGTATTTGCAGAACCCCCCGGTACGTTTTCGGACCAAGACAGCTGCCCTCTACACCTGGTGTGCGGGCCTTGTTGCTCTTAGCGTCCTGCTGGCTTTGGCCTACAGCGGCGGCCCCTTAGCCCTTCTCAAGCAGGGGTGGGGTGCACTGCTGATAGCCTACGCCATCTGGTACCTGCTGGGCCGCTCGGATGTCCTTGTTGACCAAGACGCAATTACCGTGCGCAACCCTTTTGTGAACCATACCGTTAACTACGCGGCCCTGATTGATATCTCGACCAGGTACCACCTGACCCTGGTGACAGCCACTAAGCGCTATCAGGCCTTCGGGGTGCCCGCCAGCGGTATGCTTGCCTCCCTCACGGCTCACCGTCAGGACTTACGCAATCTTCCCGCGATCACCTACGCTGTCGGCTCTGCTGTGCGGACTTCGGATTTACCGAACTCAGCGGCAGGTGCCCTGGCCCTGATGATTCGGGGCTACTGGCAGGAGCAGGTAGAAGACGGTGCCCTTGACGGTGTTGAGCCGGTTCAGATATCCACCCTTGATTTGCGGGGGATCCTCACTTGCGGCGCCCTGGTCTTCTTGACTGTGGTAGGGCTCTTCCTTTAGCTAGGAGGGGGTCTGCTTTTTCTCTATAGGTTTATGGGTGGCGGTGGCTGCTTGTTCAGTCACCGCCACGGTTCTCAAAGCTACCGGGGCTGGCTACTGAGCCTCAGAGTTTACCAGCACCGGGTGTACCGGAACCGGGAGCGTCAGGGCCGACGGTCTCCGAGGGGCCTGAGCCCTGCTGGGTGAGCTCAGCATCCAGGCTGGTCCGTGCTAGGCCTGCCTCAGCCGGGGCTGGCTGACCGCTTACCCCCACACCGTTCTCCGCTGAGTGGGCGGTACGCTCGGTGGCTTTCTTGGGGTTGAACTTCTTCTGGCGAGGATCAAAGGCATCTCGCAGACCATCACCCACAAAGTTGATAGCCAGTGAGATTACTAGGATGAAAAGCCCGGGGAACCAGAAGAGCCAGGGGCGGGTTGAGAAAGCTGACTGGTTAGCTGAAATCAGTGACCCCAGCGACCAGTCCGGCGCTTTAATGCCGAAGCCCAGGTAGGAGAGGGCGGTTTCGGTCAGGATGGCCGTACTCATCATCAGGGACACATTCACGGTTACTACACCAATAGCGTTGGGCAGAATGTGCTTAAAGATGATCCGCAAATCAGAGGCACCCGCTAGACGGGCGGCATCAACGAATTCGCGTTCACGCAGGGAGAGGAACTCGGCGCGCACCAGACGGGCCAGGGAAGCCCAGAAGAGCAAGCCCACCACTACACCGAACATGATGGTATTCCAAATACCGTTAAAGTAGCTACCGGCTAGCTTACCCAGTACGGCGGTCAGCAGGATCAGGGGGATGATGATCACCATGTCGGTAAAACGCATGATCAGGGTTTCAACCCAGCCCCGGTAGTAACCTGCCAGGCCCCCAAAGAGTACCCCCAGGAAGGCCGCGATGGCGGTAATGAGGGTAACCACTAAGAAGGTATTTTGAACACCGCGCATGGTCATGGCAAAGAGGTCGCGGCCGGTAGCGTCCTGGCCGAACCAGTGCTGGGCGTTAGGGGCGGCCCCGTTGACGGTGGGGTTCATTTCTGTGTAATTGTAGCCCCACCAGCCGGGCACCGGGCCCACCCCAATGGAGGTGACAGCCAGTAACAGGATCAGCCCCAGGAGAACCAGGGAGATAACGGCACCGGTGTTCTGGCGGAAGCGCTTGCGGACAATCTGCCCCTGGGTTTTACCCACCGACTCCTGGGCCCGGATGTCCACGTTGGTCTCTAGGGCCCGCATAGCGGTGGTTTCGGTGGTGGGCTCTGCGACCGAGCCCTTGTTGGTGGTTTCGTTGGTGCTCATTATGCTTTCACCCTCACGCGCGGATCGAGTGCTGAGTAGAGAAGGTCAGCAACCAGGTTAAAGGTCAGTGCCATGATGCCTGTCAGCAAGAAGACACCCATGACGGGGTTGGGGTCCGTTTGGGCCAGCGCGTCCAAGAAGAGGGTACCCATACCCTTGAAAGCGAAGATGCGTTCGGTGATAGCTGCACCACCGATAATCGACCCAATATCCATAGCGATAATGGTTGCGAGGGGGATCAGCGCGTTGCGGAAGGCGTGCTTCATGACCACGGAACGTTCGGAGACACCCTTGGCGCGAGCCGTGCGGATGTAGTCCTGGTTCATGATCTCCAACATAGAGGCACGTGAGTACCTGGAGTACGATGCCAAGGAAATCAGGGTCAGGGCGATAGTGGGCAGGAGGATATGGGTCATGGTGTCAATCCCATGGATCCAGAAGTCACCCTGCAAGTTGGGGGTGGAGGCGTTAGCCGTTGGGATAGGGCGACCCTTGATACGGCCGCTGTTGAGGTAGCTGGGCCAGGCCTGCATGAAGCGATCTGCAATAATCAGCAGCGCCATAGCTAGGCCGGTGAGCATACCCACACGGGCCCCCTGGCCCTTGTCGTAGCCACCCCAGCCCAGGCCCAGAATGACACCCAGGGCCATAAAGGCTGCCGTGACGATGACGACCATCAGCAAGGTAGCTTGCGCCAGCAGACCTTGAATGGGGAAGTAGGCCACAAGACCGACTACCACCATGCTCAGGCCAGCTCCCAGGGCACGGCGGTTGCGCAGGCCGGAGACCAAAACGGTGAAGGTCAGGGCGGCAACCAGGCCCAGGGGAAGAATGAAGGGGATCCCCAGGAAGGGGGTCAGGAACCAGTGGGTGGCAGACACAAAGATGATGGCCCCAGCGGTTAGGGTGAAGCCCACCAGACCCATGAGGTAGCGGGTCTTTTGCTTGCCGAAGGAGGCCGCATACCAGAAGAGGCCGGCTAGGGCCGAGATCAGCAGGGTGGTGGGAATAGTTACCACGGGGTTTCGCAGGAAGTCGTTAAAACCAATGGCCAGGAATTCCTTGAGCAGAACTGCGATCCAGAAGGAGGGCAGGGAGAAGAAGAGAAAGCTGGCGAAAGTAACGGTGTAATCCAGCCCGGAGTACTGGCGCAGAGCCGAGACAATACCCAGGCAGACACCGATCAGGATAGCCAGAATTGTTGCGGCAAGCACCAGGGTCAGGGTCTGGTAGACGGCGTTAGAGAGCAACTGGGTGACCGGGGTGCCAGCCAGGTTCTGCCCGAAGTCACACTTACCGGCAAAGCAACCCAGCACACCACCTAGCCACTTGAAGTAACGCAGAGGGGCTGGGGTGTCCAGGTCGAGGGCCGCAATGCGCTGGGCAATCAGGGCCTCTTTATTGGGGGAGGTGGAGACTCGTAGCTCTTCTAGGGGATCACCGGCAATAGCTACGAGGTTATAGATCAGAAAGGAGGCACCAAAGAGAATGAAAACCGCGGTAATCAAGCGCCTCACGGAGTACATGAGCATGATAGGTTCCTGGTGGGTTGGGGAGTTAGAGGTGCTGGGGTTGCCAGCCTAACTCAATAGCCAGAAGGCGCGGACGCTGCTTGAGCGTCCGCGCCGGGGAACAAGCTACAGGGCTAAGAAGTTCAGCCACTGTGGCGTGAGCTGAGCATTTGCTAGCTACTAGTTAGCAATATCCCATTCTTCAATGTTCCAGGTCAGGGGCTGAGCGCCTGCCTTAGGCTTGACCCCGCTCAGGAAGTCGCTGTAGGAGGTAACAGCAATGGACTGGAAGAGGGGCAGACCGTAGCCGTCCTTGAAGGTTTCGGCATCGGCAGACATCTTGAGCTCGTTGATCTTAGCTTCATCGGTGGTCTTCATGATCTGATCAGCAGAAGCATCCACGCTGGCGTTGGAGTAGCTGTTGAAGTTGGATGAAGAGCCTGTCTTGAAGATCTGGCCCAAGGTGCTGTTACCTACACCGGGGGATACCCAGCCGAAGATGGAGGCCTCGTAGTCACCACCGGGAAGCAGGGTGCCCCACTGCTCGCTACCGGCGTCCTCTACCTTGAAGCCAGCCTTCTCCGCGGATTCCTTAATCATCTGGAAGGAGTTCACGCGGTTGGAGTTCTTGGAGTTGTAGAGAATGCGGATGGTGGGGGTCTTACCGTCCAGCAGTTCCTTGGCCTTGGCGATATTGGCGTCCATATCATCCAGGGGGTACATGTCGGAGTTGTTGCTCTCCACAGTCTTCTTGTAGTTATCGGCATCCGAAACTACGTAGAGCTGGGAGTTGAGAACCTCAGCCTTATCGTCCATGGGCTTAATGAGCTTGTTGACGATGTCCTGGCGGGGAACGGTCAGCAAGAAGGCCTTGCGCACGTTCTCATCGGCGAAGGGGGAGCCTTCCTTCATGTTCAGGTCCAGGTGATCGTAGGACTGGTCGGGCTGGGTCTCGGTGACAACGTTCTCCAGGTTTTCTAGCTGGCTGACGGTGTCGATGGAGGCCTGGGGGGCAACAGCGTTGACGTCGCCGTTCTGCAGGGCCTGTACCTGGCCAGCGGCATCGGGCAGAACCTTGAGGATGACCTCGTTGATGGCGGGCTTGGTCTCGCCCTGGTATTCGGGATTGGCGGTCAGGGTAACTGACTGGTTCTCCTGAACACCGGTCACCAGGTAGGGGCCGTTACCTACGGTCAGGGCCTTGTTGCTGGGCATGGTGGTGGTGTCAAACTTAGTTTTCCAGGCATCAGCAATCTTGCGGAGGTTTTCGTTCTCCTCGCCGGGGGTGGCGCTTTCCAGGGTCTGGACCAGGGTTTCTTCGTCCATGCCAGCCAGTTCAGCTACCACGTGAGCGGGCTTGCCGATGTCGTAGGCAATCTCCCAGTCAGCAAAGGCCTGGGGGTAGTTGAAGGTAATGGAGCGGCCGTCTTCACTGAGGGTGGGCTTACCGGCTTCCTTGAGGCCCTGGGTGTCACCGGCGTACTCAAAGTAGCTAACGGCGTCTTCGCCTTCACCGTCAAAGTAACCTGACTGAGAAGCCCAAGCCAGCAGCAGGTCACCCTTGTCGATCTCGTTGCCGTCGGACCACTTCTGGCCCTCGTTGACGGTGTACTCGACCTTGATGCCGTCGCCGTCATCCTTCTTCTCGTAGCTGCCGAACCAGTCATTGTGGCGGACCTTGAGCTCATCGGTGATGGTGTAGAAACCGGTGTTGGTCATGGTAGCAACAATGGCGTTGGTGTCAGTGTTACCCGTGGCGGTTCCAATGTTGAGGGACGAGAACACGTTAGTGATCGCAATGGATACAGACTTATCACCCGATGAACCTGAACCACCACCGGCGGTGTTTGATGATCCGGCGCAGGCCGAAAGGGCGAGTGCGGCAACGGCTGATAGGCCGAGCGCTGATGAGATACGGGTTGTACGCATTGGCGTCTCCTCGTGTGAAGGGGAAAAATTCGGTGGCTTGTGGCCCACACTTAGCCCGGCCTGAGCCGGTCTAGCACCAACCAGAGGGATGGGGTGTGGTGAGTCACAAAACCTGTACTCTATATATTAGGCTACTTCTTAGGGCACCCGCCACCTGAACCCTCCTTTGGCTGAAAAACTTTCATAAAAAGTCAAAAAAGTTTTGACAGTCCCCTGAAAACTAGAGGAAGAACCAATCATCTTTATGCAGGGCTCTACATGAAAATAAATTATTGGTAAGCTGTGGCGGCTGGCTTCTGACCCCCTTAGCATGCTGATATGTTGGCGCTGAGCTAGGCTCTCTCGGCGGGCCTAATCACCTAGCGAGCGGACCATCTGAATATGCTCGATCCCAGCTTCGAGGTAGGGGGAACCTACCTCTTTAAAGCCGGCTGGCCCGTAGTAACCATCTTTGAGGTAGGCCTGGGCGCTGATTACAACTCGTTCGGCCTCCGTATTCTCTTCTAGCCAGGTGAGGGCCTGAGCGAGGAGCTTTTTGCCCAGACCGGTGCCGCGGACGCGGGGGTGGACAGCAACCCGGCCAAGTGTCCAAGCAGTAGGGTCTGCGGGGTGGCTGCCATCGGAGTAGGTAGACAGGTCAAGCATACGCAGGTAGGCCAGTACTTCGCCTTCTTCTGTTGCCTGGTAGAGATGGAAGGCGTGACGGTCGGCGCGGTCGATCTCGTTTTCTTCGGTAATCTTTTGGCCGACCACAAAGACCAGCCCGCGGAGCAGGTAAATCTCGTTGAGCTCATCAAGAGTCAGCTCATAAAAGGGTTTCACGGTAAACATGCCCCTATTCTAAAACCCGTCCAGGGTGGGGCTATCACCGGTGGGTAACTGCAGCGGTAGCTTGTCTATTGAGTGGGGTCTGCCGGTGGGCGCTGATGCGCGGGGCTGGCCAGTGAGGGTGCCTTGGGGTTTTTAGCCCTATCAAGGGCAGAACCAGCCGAAAAAACTTCCGCCAGCTCGGGGGCACCAGCTGCGGGAAGCTAGGGCAAGCAAATCTGACACCCACCACAGAAAAGCCCCGCCCCTCTTAGAGAGGGGCGGGGCTTTCTAACAGCCAGTGGAGGACTACTTGGTAGTGACCTTCAGCAGTTCGCTACCGGGCTGAACGCTGCCGGTAGTTCCTTCAACCTCGGCAAAGCGGTTGGTGTTGGTGACCAGAATGGGAGTCACCAGTGAGTAACCGGCGTTCTGAATGACCTGAGGGTCAAAGGTCATCAGGATGTCGCCGGGAGCAACACGCTGACCCTTTTCGACCTTGACATCGAAGCCTTCACCGTTGAGGTTAACGGTGTCGATACCAAGGTGAATGAGGAGCTCAATGCCGTTATCCAGCTTAAGGCCAACAGCATGGCCAGAAGGCATGGTAACGGATACCTTACCTGCGGCAGGAGCTATGACGGTGTTACCGCTGGGGATAATAGCGGCACCCTTACCCAGCTTCTCTGCGGCGAAGATAGGATCCGGGGTCTCGGACAGAGCCACAGCCTGACCTTCCAGGGGAGAAGCCAGGGTCAGGACGGTACCAGCGGCAGGAGCCTGAGCCTCTGCTTGGTCGTTGGACCAGGGGGTAGCAGCTGAGGCGCCGGTTGCAGCACCAGCAACGGCAGCTGCACCTGCGCTAGCGCCGGCAGTAGCAGGAGCGGCGGCTGAAGCCCGCTGCTCAGCCTTTTCCTCAGCGGAGGTTTCGCCGGCCTTGGGCTTGGACTCGTAACCGAAGACCAGTACGCCTGCCATAGCACCAAAGAAGGCAATAGCCAGACCGATAGCGTACAGGTGGGTGGGCTGCATAGCGGGCAGCGAGATCAGTGAGGTGAAAGCAAAAGCGTAGGACTTAACACCCAGCGCCGAGATGGTTGCGCCACCGATGATAGCGGGAACCAGGATGAGGGGGAAGACACGCTTGTAGCGCAGAACAACACCGTAGAGGGAAGGCTCAGAGATACCACCGAGCAGACCGGATACAGCGGCACCGGTCGCGGTCTGACGCAGTTCCCTATTGTGCTTGGCGCGGATAGCAACACCGGTAACCAGGCCGAAAACAGCGAAGTTGTAAGCACCCATGGGGGACTGGATGAAGTCGGTACCGGTGGTCTGCAGGTTATTAATCATGATGGCGTTCAGAGGCCAGTGCAGACCCAGGGGCACCATGAAGAGGTAGAGACCAGCAATCAGGCCACCGACCAACCATGGAGCAACCTCGTTGACGTTACCGATGATATCGGAGATAGCAAGAGCGAACTTAATGCCGATGGGGCCAATCAGGAAGGCGGTCAGGGGGACCAGAACCATAACAGAAATCATGGGCACGAAGACCATGTGCAGCATGGTGGGGATAATCTTCTTGAGGAAGCGCTCTAGGGGTGCCAGCAGGGCTGCGGCGAAGAGCGGCGGGAAGATCTGGCCGGTGTAGTTCATAACGTAAAGGGGGAGGTCCAGGCCCAGGAAGGGGACGTTGACAACGCCATCAACGGCGATGTTGTTAAAGCCCTGGAAGGTGCCGGTCGTGAGGGCGGCGGGGATAGCTGCACCAACCCACATGTTAGCGCCCAGGCGCTTAGCGGCGGTGGCGCCAATCATGATGGGCATGAACTGCAGAACCGACAGCGAGGCTGCCATGAGGATGAACCAGAAGGGGAAGGTTGCGCGCCACTCGTCTAGCATAGCGGCGGCGGCATCGGGGTCAGCCAGGCGGGGACCGTTAACAATATCAATGTTAACCATCTTGCCGGTGAGGTCAGTGTACTGGCCGAAGTAGCCGAACTGCTGGAGGAAGACGATCAGGGTCAAGATCATGGAGGTGCCCAGCAGAGCCCACAGGATGGGGCGGAAGGAGTCTGAGAGCACATCGAAGACGCGGGTCAGAACGCCGGCCTTCTTCTGGTTGGGGTCAGCCTCGCCCTTGCCCTCGCCAACGGTGCCCATGCCGGGGAGCTTGAGCATCTCGTTGTAGACAGACTCGACCTTATCGCCGAGCACGACCTGGGTCTGGCCGGACTGCTCAATGATGGAAAGAACACCGGGGATGTTCTCAATCTTGGTGCGGTCAATAGCGCTATTGGACTTGGGAGTTACGCGCAAGCGGGTAGCGCAGTGGGTAAAGTGCGAGATGTTCTCGGGGCCGCCCAGGCCTTCAAGAATTTTCTCACCCATTTGTGAATTATTCACGAGTGAACCTTACTGGTATGTGTGCGGTTTGCCCTGGCCCCTTAAGACAAAAAGACCCGAGTTGCCTATCTATACGGTCTTCCCCCAGAGGGCAGACTCATGCACTTAAAACCAATCCGGTGCCTAGACCGGACCTCATCTAAGAGCTGATAGCAACTCAGGTCTTGCCTGCTGAACCAGTAACAATCCTGATGATTGACTAAAATTGCGGGGACGAACCCCGTTACCCATTCACCCTACTATTCCTTGCGGTAAGACGCAAGCGCCCCTGTTAGGAGCCTTCTTTTGAGATGGCCTGGCTTGCTTCGATGACCTCACGGTGGTGAGTTCTGAGCCATCTGTTGTGCAGTTGCAGATTGACTTCGATGAGCAGGCACCCCATGATTGCAGCACCTAGCGTGACCAGCAGGTAAGAGCCAGAGGGAAGGGTGAACTGGTGGTACCAGAGAGAGGGCGGCAGAACCAGAACCAGGGCAAGGCCCAGGTACATGCCCGCAACAATGAGGAGCCTGACCCCGCGAAGTGGCCTGGTGACGGTGGTGATGTTGTAGACACCCATGAGGACCAGGGCAATAAAGGTCGCGGTCTGAACCTCCGAGGTTGCTATACCCGCATGGCTGTGCCCGTAGCCAATCACCAAGACCAGCACGGCAGTGATGACCAGGGCGCTGGGGATAGCGTAGTGCAGGGCCCTACTCAAGAAACCGCTGACATAGCGGCGCTTATTGGGCAGCATGGTCAAGAAGAAGGCCGGGCCACCTACAATCAGTAGGTCAGCGGTGGAGTACTGGCGAGGCAGGAAGGGGAACTGCCAGCAGAGGATGCCCAAAGTCAGGCCCAGGAAAATTGCAAAGGCCGTCTTGGTGAGGAAGAGGTTGGTCACCCGCTCGATGTTGGCGATAATCTTACGGCCTTCAGCAAGCACACTGGGGAGCCTATCAAAACGACCATCCAGCAGAACCAGACGGGAGACGGCCTTGGTTGCTGGTGCGGCGTTACCCATAGCAATGCCCAGATCAGCGTGTTTGAGGGCAAGAGCATCGTTAATACCGTCACCGGTCATAGCAACTACTCGACCCGCTTGGCGTAGACCCAGCACCATGTTCTTCTTCTGCTCCGGGGAAACCCGGCCAAAGACACTGTGGGTCAGGGCAGCCTCAACCAGTTCGGGGCCTTGCTCAGGCAGGGTGGAGGCATCTACTGCGCCAGCTGAGGTATCCATGCCTGCGGCCTGGGCGGCGGCGGCCACCGTGCGGGGGTTATCACCGGAAAACACTTTCAGGTCGATACCCTGCTCCCGGAAGTAGGCTAGGGTGGCGGGTGCCTCGGAACGAACTTGTTCCCGGAAAATCACAAAGAACTGGGGGTCTAGACCCTGCGGAACCTGCTGGGCCACACGGCCCGAAGAATCACGGGTCAGGGCGGGAGCATGACCGAGAACCATCACCCGCAGGCCGGAGGCCGCAAGCTCACCTGCTCGGAGCGCGGGCGCTGAACCGGGAGAGAGTAAGACCTCGGGGGCACCCAGAATCCAGGCGCCACTACTGGCGAACTCCACCCCGCTAAAGCGCAGAGCCGACGAAAACGGCAGGAGCGCCTGAGCCTCTTCAAGGCCCTGCCCCTTGGTCAGCTGCGCAAAGGGTTCTTTCAGGGCGGCGGCGGTAGGGTTGGCGTTATCATCGGCACCGAACCAGGCTAAAGCGCCCTGCCAGCCGGGATTTTTACCCACGTCGTGGCCTTGGGCAAGCCGGACCTCTTGTTGGCCCTCTGCACGGGCCAAGACTGTTCCATCGAGCAGACGGGCCGACTCAAAGCGCACCCCACCCTCGGTCAGGGTGCCGGTCTTATCGAAGCAAACCGTATCAACACGGGCTAGCACTTCAACCGCAGGCTGTTCCTGAATCAGCACCTCAGATTTGGCGAGCTTGACCGAAGCAACCGCAAAAGAGATGGTGGTCATCAGAGCCAGACCCTGAGGAATCATGGAAGCAACCGAGGAAACAGAGGTAATCAGGGCATCACGCCAGCTCCCGGTCTCCAAGGCCACCTGCCAGCCACCGGCCGCCTGCATCTGCCCGTTGAGGACCACCGCAATAATCGGTACCAGAGCCCAGGTAATCCAGGTAACTACCCGCTCCATACCCGCGCGCAGTTCGGAATGAATGGTGGTGAACTGGCGGGCCTCAGCGGTAATTTTTGCGGCACGAGATTTAGCACCCACCGCAGAGAGCCTTACCCTGCCGGAGCCGCCAATAACAGAGGAAGCAGAAAGTACCTGATCACCGGGCTTCTTACCCACCGGGTCGTTCTCACCGGTCAGCAGAGACTCATCCACATCAAGGCCGTCACTGGTCAGGACCACAGCATCGGCGGGAACCTGGTCACCACGTTTGAGCAGAACAACATCGTCCAGCACCAGCTCATCGAGCGGAACCCGAACGAGCTTGCCATCACGCAGGGCGCTCACCGGGTCACGCCGTAAGAGAGCGATTTTATCGAGCTGGCGTTTAGCGGAGAATTCCTGCGTAAAGCCAATGACAACGTTGGCGATAGCTGCCAAGAGAAAGAGCGTATCGAGCCAGCTTCCCAGCATAATTACCGCAAGACCGCACAGCCCAAGAACCAGGTTAAACATGGTAAACAGATGGGACCGGACGATGGCCGCTGTCGTTCGAGAGGTCGCGGTGTTCTGGGTATTGACGAGCCCTGCCTGCTGACGCTCAGCCACCTCTTGCTCACTCAGGCCCTGCGAGGCCAGGACGCTATCGGGCTGGGTGCTCACAGCGACACGGTGGCGGGTACTTGCGGCACCAGACATGCAAAGGGCTCCTCGGATAGGTGATGGGCGTCCTTTCTAGTTTAGTTCAGCAAGTGCCCGCAGGACTCAGCCCAGGGTATGAAGTCTTGATCTCTGCACACCTTCATTCTGTACTCGGCTCCAGCTAGGGCGGGGCCCAGCCATATACAAAAGAGAGTTGAATTTTGTTGGTGGTCGGCTCTGGCTAGGGTTGGGTCCAGCAAAACCCCGGCGGGTCCACAAGATTATGGACCACGCAGAAAAACTGGTGCCCGGTCTCTGGAGCTAGCGGACGCCTGCACTCACCAGCCTTTGCCCTAGGGTGATGGGCTGCTGCATGAGCTCACTCCACTGCGTCCTGACGACTTTCTAGCCCCAAGAACTCTTTTCAAGCCCCAAGAACTCAAAGCAGAATCTCCGCTGATCCAAGGAGGAAAAACAAACATCCGCCCCCTTGCTCCACAGAGGAGTCGGGGCGGATGCCTGATTCATCACAGCGGGAATCCCGAGGTGATGCTAAGAAGCGAAATAGCCGGGCAGCGTGCCTTCGTGGGCTTGACGTAGCTCATCGAGGTCAAGAGCTACCTGGCCCTGAATATCCAGGGTCTTGGAGACAGCATCCACGACACCGATACGGGCGAAGGGGTAGGAGCGGGCAGTGCACATGTCCTTGAAACGTACCTCTTCGGAGCGGGGTACCGAAACCAGTACACGGCCCAGGGACTCTGAGAAGAGCAGGGTGAAGATGTCCACGCCGTCACGCTCCGCCAGTTCACCCAGACCCACACGGGCACCGACGCCAAAGCGCAGGCAACCCTCTACCAGGGCGGCGGCCAGGCCACCGGAGGAAAGGTCGTGGGCGGCATCAATCATGCCGTCCCGGCTCATGTTCACCAGCATGTCACCGAGCAGGCGCTCAGCGGCCAGATCTACCTGGGGAGGCAGACCGCCCAGGTGCCCCTTGTACCGGGCCCACTCGGAGCCATCCAGCTCATCGCGGGTAGTGCCCAGCAGGTAGAGAGCCTGGCCGTCATGCTCAGCAGACCAACCGGAGGGGGTCCGGCGACTGACATCGTCCATGACACCCATCATGGCTACCACGGGGGTGGGGTTAATGGCCTTACCACCGGTCTGGTTGTAGAGGGAGACGTTACCTCCGGTCACGGGAACCCCCAGTTCCATACAGCCGTCCGCCAGGCCGCGCACAGCCTCGGCGAACTGCCACATGATGTCCGGGTCCTCGGGAGAACCAAAGTTCAGGCAGTCAGAAACAGCTACGGGGCGCGCACCCACGGTAGCCACGTTGCGGTAGGCCTCAGCCAGGGAAGCCCGAGCACCGGTGTAGGGGTCCAGCTTGGTGAAGCGGGGGTTGGCGTCGGTTGCTAGGGCCACACCCAGGCCGGTCTCTTCGTCCACACGGATGATGCCACCGTCATCGGGCATAGCCAGGGCGGTATTGCCCTGAACATAGCGGTCGTACTGGTTGGTGATGTAGCTCTTGGAGCACATGTTCGGGGAGGCCATGAAGTTCTTGATAGCCTCACCCAGCGCTTGACCGGTGGGGCGTTCATCATCTGCTGCCGAACCGGTGAAATGGTCAGCTTGCAGGGCGTCCTGCCAGTCGGGGCGACCGTAGGGGCGCTCGTAGGTGGGGCCCTCGTGGGCAACCGTCTTGGGGTCAACGTCCACAATGATTTCGCCCTGCCACTCAATCGTGAGGCGGCCAGAACCGGTGACCTCACCCAGAATGGAGTATTCCACATCCCACTTGTGCATAATCTCTTCAAAACGGGCCAGGTTCTCGGGGGTTACCACCGCCATCATGCGCTCCTGGGACTCCGACATGAGAATCTCGCCGGGGGTGAGGGTGGGGTCACGCAAGAGGACCTTGGTCAAATCAACGTGCATACCACCGTCCCCGTTAGAGGCGAGCTCGCTGGTGGCACAGGAGATACCAGCAGCACCCAGGTCCTGAATGCCCTCAACCACCGATCCCTTGAAGAGCTCTAGGCAGCACTCAATGAGGACCTTCTCGGCAAAGGGGTCGCCCACCTGAACGGCGGGGCGCTTGGAGGGCTTGGTGTCATCAAAAGACTCAGAAGCTAGCACGGAGGCACCGCCAATACCGTCACCACCGGTGCGGGCACCAAAGAGGATGACCTTATTGCCAACACCGGAGGCATTCGCCAGGCGGATGTCTTCGTGGCGCATAATGCCTACAGCCAGGGCATTGACCAGCGGGTTTGCCTGGTAACACTCGTCAAATTCCACTTCGCCGCCAATATTAGGCAGGCCCAGGGAGTTGCCGTAGCCGCCCACACCGGAGACTACGCCGGGTAGGACGCGGGCGGTGTCGGGGTGGTCTATTGCCCCAAAACGCAGGGGGTCCATGACCGCTACGGGGCGCGCCCCCATGGAGATAATGTCACGCACGATACCGCCCACACCGGTTGCCGCCCCCTGATAGGGCTCAACGTAGGAAGGGTGGTTGTGGGACTCAATTTTGAAAGTGACAGCCCAGCCCTTGCCAATGTCGGTCACACCGGCGTTCTCGCCGATACCGACCAGCATGTCCTTCTTCATCTCTTCGGTCACCTTGGCGCCGAACTGCTTGAGGTGGACCTTAGAAGACTTGTAGGAACAGTGCTCAGACCACATGACCGAGTACATGGCTAGCTCGGCGGCGGTGGGGCGGCGGCCCAGGATCTTCTTGATGTCCTCGAACTCGTTTTCTTTCAAGCCCAGTTCGGCCCAGGGGAGTTCGGTGTCGGGGGTGGCGGCAGCGTGCTCGACGGTGTCGAGGTTAAACTTCTTGTCGTTCAATGGTGTGAATCCTTCGGTGGGGCCCGCTAGGCCTTGACCAGCTTCTTAAGAACAGAGGTGAAAACGCCCAGGCCATCAGCACCCTGACGCAGGCCCACGGGGCCAAAACCAGAGGATGAGGGCCCAAAACCGGGTTCAACGGCGTGTTCGGGGTGAGGCATCAGGCCAACCACATTGCCTGCCTCATTACAGATACCTGCAATATCGTTGCGTGAGCCGTTGGGGTTATGGCCCACATAGCGGAAGACCACCCGGCCCTCAGCTTCAAGAGCGTCCAGGGTCTTGGTATCGGCTACATACTGGCCGTCCTGGTTCTTGAGAGGCACCACAATCTCCTGGCCCTGCTCAAAATCGCAGGTCCAGGCGGTCTGGCTGTTCTCGATGCGTAGAATCTGGTCACGGCAGATGAACTTACGGTGATCGTTCTTAATCATGGAGCCGGGGAGCAGGTGCGTCTCGGTCAGAATCTGGAAACCGTTGCAGATGCCCAGAACCGGCAGGGGGGAGGAGCCGGATGTACCCGCTGCGCTCGCCGCTTCAACGACCTGAGCCATCACCGGAGCCTTGGCGGCAATAGCCCCGGCGCGGAGGTAGTCACCGTATGAAAAACCGCCGGGAACAATGACTGCATCTACCTGGTGTAGGTTTGCGTCATTGTGCCACAGCGGTAGGGGGGTGCCACCGGCTAGACGTACGGCGCGGGCTGCGTCGCGGTCATCGAGGGTGCCGGGGAAGGTCACCACACCAACTCGGATACCCGCTAGAGCGGTATCGGGGCTGGCGGTGGAGAAATCGCCAACCAGGGGAACGTCGTGTGCTGCGAGAGATTCTGCCACCGTTTAGTCCTCCAGCGCCTGGACGTTGATGACGTCTTCGATGACCGGGTTAGACAGCAGTTCTTCTGCTGCCTGGCGGGCCTGGGCGAGGAGCTCATCGGTCAGGGGGCCATCAACGGTCAGCTCGAAACGCTTGCCCTGACGGACATCGGTGAAATTGGAGAGGCCGATGCGGGGAAGCTCATGGGCGATGGCCTTGCCCTGGGGGTCGAGGATCTCGGGCTTGAGCATAACGTCAACAACAATACGGGCCATGAAGGGGCACTCCTTGGGTGCTGGAATCTAATTAAAGCCAGCTCTCATTTTACACGGGGGTGGAGTGTCGCGGGGCACATTGGGGTACCTGTAGATGGGTTTCAGGAGCCGAAAAATAGCCCCTGGGTCTGGAGGTAGGATGTCTTAGGCTGTAGGGTATTGAGTGAACCTGTGTCTTGAGACACACGTTTATTTTTGAGAAAAACCAGGCACCTACCCTCAGGAGCTACCCTTGAGACGCACACTCGGTCGTTTTCTGACCATACCCACCCTTTCTGTCATGGCCCTGGCCGGCACACTCCCAGCCCAGGCGCTCCCCGCTCCCCTCCCAGGGCCCACCGGAGCCCCGGGCAGCTACACCGAGCAGAACCTAGCAGACACCCTCTTCGGGGATGCCTCAAATTACCGCATCCCAGCCCTAGCCGACCTCGGTGATGGCGTTGTCCTAGCTGCCTGGGACGGCCGCCCCAATAACGCGAGCGATGCACCTAACCCTAACTCTATTCTCATGCGCCGTTCCACCGACTACGGTGCTAGCTGGTCAGAGATCAGTTACATCGCCCAGGGACAGCTACCCACCGCCGGGACCAAAAAATACGGGTACTCAGATCCCTCATTTGTCGTGGACCGGGAAGCTGGCAAGGTCTTTGCTTTCTTCGTCTACTCCCAGGATCAGGGTTTCCACCACAGCGAGTACGGCAACGATATAGCCAATGACCGCAATGTCATTGGCGCTGTTGTCACGGAATCTAGCGACGGGGGTATCACCTGGAGTAAGCCCCGGGATATTACCCCCATTGCCAAGCCCGGAACCAGCAAGGCTAACCCCCTGCCCGGGGATGTCAAAAGCACCTTTGCTAGCTCGGGCGAGGGAATCCAGCTTAAATACGGCCCACACAAGGGCAGGCTCATACAGCAGTTTGCAGGTAAGGTCAAGCAAGCTGATGGTTCAGAGGCTATCCAGGCCTACTCTCTCTATTCAGATGACCACGGTCAAACCTGGCAGCGCGGTAACTTTGTGGGAACCGGTATGGATGAGAACAAAGTGGTCGAGCTTTCAGATGGCCGGGTCATGATGAACTCACGCGATAGTTCCAACTCCCACCTCCGTAAGGTGGCTATCAGCTCCGATGGCGGTCAGACCTGGGGGCCTGTAAGCCTAGATGCCGAGCTGCCGGACCCCACAAATAACGCCTCAATTATCCGCATGTATCCCAATGCCCCCCAGGGAAGCAAGGACGCCCAGAAGCTCATCTTCACTAACTCCTATAACGGGGCTAACAGCCAACGTAAGAACCTCACCGCCAGGGTTTCCTGCGATGACGGTCAAACCTGGCCGGGCATCCGCCAGTTCCAGCCAGGATCTGGTGCCTATTCCTCCGCCACCGCTCTCTCTAACGGCAACTACGGGGTTCTCTACGAGGCCAGCTACAAAACCGATATCCGCTACGGCACCTTTAACCAAGACTGGCTTAACGTGGTGTGTGCACCGCTAAGTGCTGAGCCTGTGACGGTGGAAGCGGGCCAGAGCGTGAACCTTCCGGTGACGATCACCAACCAGGAGGACAGGGCAATTAGTGGCAGGCTGACCTTAGCTGACACCGCTGATCTGACCGGTAACCAGAGTGACCAGATCACCCTTGCCCCCGGTGAAAGTCAGACCGTCACCTTAACTCTGACCGCCGCAGCTGCCGCCCGTTCAGGCTCCATTGACGCCGTCTTTACCGGTGAGGACGGCCGCCAATCCCGCTACAGTCTGGGGGTTAGCGTCAGTGGCAATAAGAGCCTGGGTGTGGAGATTTCTCAGGCCTCGGCTCAGACTCGGGATACCGTAGCAAACCCCTACTCTGTGGGAGAACAAGTGACCTATAACTTCTCGGTCACTAACACCTCACCGGAAACTGTTGACGTGGTACCGGTCGGGGGGAATCTGGATACCGGGTTCCTGCCACCGGCACCCCATGAAGCCAAACGGAAGAACTGCCGTTATTTGAAACTTGCGGCAGGTGCCGGTTACAGCTGTGGCACCGGTAAGCACACGGTTACTCAAGAAGACCTCGATCGCGGCTACTTTGTGCCGGAGTTAAAATTTAGTGTCAGGGCCACAGCAGATCCCAGTCGAAGCCAGGAAGTAACCCACACCGGTGCCCCGGTACGCCTGGGCAAAACAGAAGTAGTTCCCACCCTAGCTATTTCAGGCCAGATGACTTCACAGCCTCAGCAGTACTATGCCCAGGGCGATGTCATTGCCTACAGTTTCCAGGTCAAAAACGAATCCGCTCTTACTCTTACTGCCCTGCCCACATCCAGTAATTTTGAGCAAGGCTTCTCCCTCCCGGCCAAACCTAACTGCCGTTGGATCGGGCTCAAACCTGCAGGCACTTATACCTGCTCTACAGCGCGTCACACCCTTACCGCCCAGGACTTGGAGCGTGGCTACTTCCAGCCAGAGGCTACTTTCACCGCAGTCAGTTCTCTAGACGGTAGCGAGAAGACCTTTAGCTTTACCGGCGAGCGAATTGCCGTGCCTGCTGCCCCTGAGCCGGAGACCCCCGGTAACCAGGACCCTATCTTCCGTGATGTTAAGGCAGATAACATGTTCTACACCGAGATTCAGTGGGTTGCCCAGCACGGTATCGCTCGCGGCTGGCCTGATGGCACTTACCGCCCGCTAGCCGATATCGAACGCGCTGCTATGGCGGCCTATCTCTTCCGTCTGACAGGCCCCCAGGACTACCAAGCCCCGGAAGTTTCACCTTTCAAGGATGTGCCCACGAGCCACCCCTTCTACCGTGAGATCGCCTGGATGTACCAAGCCGGTATCGCACGCGGTTGGGAAGACGGTACTTTCCGGCCCCAGCAAAGTGTCAACCGTGATGCAATGGCCGCCTTCTTCTACCGTCTATCGGGGGCCCAGGGCTACCAGGCACCGGCTACCTCGCCCTTTACCGATATCAGCACCGACGACATCTTCTACACAGAGATCTCTTGGCTAGCTGAACAGAAGATCAGCACAGGTTGGCCCGATGGCAGCTACCGCCCCGTCCAGCCCATTAAGCGTGATGCTATGGCCGCTTTTGTCTACCGCTTTGACCGGTCTCTTACAGACCAGAAGTAGTCGGACATTATGCGCTAGAGATAGCTCTTTGTAGGGCCTGCGACAAGTAGAAATAGGGTTCCTCACCCGGCCGGGTGAGGAACCCTACCTGCTTAAAAATCTATTAGAATTGACTATCATGCAGGCAGAAAACCGTCACCGAAGACTCACCCGAGGGGTGCTCTCTGCCTGCTTTGCCCTCTTCATGGGCCTGTGCTTTCACCTGGCAGGCGGTGGGCAGGTGCCGCCTACACCTACAAGGCTCCTGGTACCTTTAGCACTGGCTATCCTGGTCTGCACGCTCCTTGCTGGAACACGTAAGAGTCTGGTGCGTCTTACCGCCGGTGTGGCTCCAAGCCAATTTGCTTTCCACACCTTTTTATCTGCGGCTGAATATGCGCCCTACCATCCGGCTCATGTGATCCCCAGCCAAGCTATAGGACACGCAACCCATCATGGGGTTGCCCTGAGCCAGGCGGTTTCCGCAGAGGCACCGGCTCATATGCACATGGTTGCGCCGGGCTATCTGGGTATCTTCCCGGCAGAAACTCAGATGTTCCTGGCGCACGCGCTTGCCACGGTCATTACCGTAGCGGTCTTTTACCGCTATGAGCTGGTCCTAGAGAAACTTGGCACCTGCCTCACCTACCTGTGGGCAAGGCTCCTTAGCTCCCTGGGTCTGCTTGTGCCCTTGGGCTACCCTCGTACTTCTGCACTGTGCTCGGTGCACCAGCCAAAAGCACTCCCCGCTATTACGCTGACCCCTCACCTTCTGCGGGGGCCACCTCTATTCTCTTTCGCCTCACCCCTCTAAAAATACACATCAGGCGGTGCTGTATGCACCGCCTGTCAGAGAGCCTGCCCTTTTAACAAGGCAGGCCAGACGAAAGAGATTTACTGTGAACACCACTTCTGCGGGCACCGCTGTGCCCTCAGCGGCTTCGCCGCGCCCATCTACCAGCACCTGGCTCTATGCCCTCTTGAGGAGAATTCACTTCTACGCGGGAATCCTGGTCGCCCCCTTTATCTTTATCGCGGCGGCCAGCGGTGCGCTCTACGCCCTTGCACCGCAAGCCGAAAAAATGATCTACAGCCATGTACTCACCGCCCCGGAAAGCACCACCCGGCTGAGCCTTGATGAGCAGGTGGCCGCCGCTAACGCCTACCAGGGTTCAGACAAACCTGTAGCTGTTCGCCCTGCGGTGGCTCCCGGTACCACTACCCGCATCATGTACGCCGATGAGAGCCTGCCAGAATCCACCTACCGAGCAGTTTTCATTGACCCCGCCAAGGGCCAGGTCCTGGGGGATTACCCGGTTTATGGCAGTAGCGGATCCCTGCCCTTCCGTACCTGGGTCAGTAATCTGCACAAGGACCTGCAGCTGGGGGAGCCCGGGCGAATCTATAGTGAGCTAGCCGCCTCCTGGCTCTGGGTTCTGGCTCTAGGTGGCCTGGTGCTCTGGGCCCAGCGCGCCCGGCGCATGAAAAACAAGCGCCAAGCGATCCTGCCGAGTTCAAAAGGCCGCGGATACCTGCGGACTCTTTCACGGCACAGCGCCCTGGGCTTCTGGCTTGTTCTGGCTATGCTTTTTCTTTCAGCAACCGGTCTGACCTGGTCAACCTATGCAGGGGAGAACGTCAGCCAGGTTCGTCAGGCCCTGAGCTGGACCACACCGAGTATTTCCAAGGAGCTGCAACCCGGTAGCTCAAGTGCAAGAGGTGGGGAGCACGCCGACCACAGCTCACAGACCGCTCAAACTCAGGCCGACTCAGGAGCAGCTGCCGCTGTTTCCTACGACAAAATCCTAAGTACAGCCCGGGGCATCAATATCGACTCAGCCTCTGTGGAGATTCGTCCGGCCCCCGATGATCACACCGCCTGGGTGGTGCGCGAGCTGAAACGTTCCTACCCTACCCAAGCTGATTCAGTAGCCATTAATGGTGGCACATTGGAGGTAACTGACCGAACTGACTTTGAGGATTTCCCCCTGCCAGCCAAACTAACTAGCTGGGGCATTGCCTTACATATGGGCCTTTTTCTGGGGATCGCTAACCAGCTGGCGCTTTTTCTTGTGGCCTTGGCGCTCATGCTCATGTGCGCCTGGGGCTATATCATGTGGTGGCAGCGCCGCCCCAAGGGGGAGCGAGGCTTGGGGCCGGCACCGTCCCGTTCATCGCTAGGGCAGGTCCCCCTATGGGCTTGGGGGCTCACTGCTGTCTTTACGGTAGCTCTTGGCCTCTTCATCCCCCTGCTGGGTCTGAGTCTGCTGGTCTTCTTGCTCCTAGATGCACTTTTGGCTGTGCTAGCTGGGAAAAGGGGAGCTGAGAAGGCAGGTTAGGGGCTGAGCTCAGAAGGGGCTCACGCCCCGAGAAGCTGGTTAAACCCAGGGGCCTTACCCGCCACCTCTGGTGGGTAAGGCCCCTGATAGGTACTGAAGAATCGGGGCTAAGCCACCTTTTCTGCTGAGCAGGCCAACTCAGTGAAGTAGGGGTCTATCTTCTCCAGTAGCTTGTGACGCAGTACCTGTGAGCGCTGAGCAAAGTCTTTCTGTAACTTGACGTAGCTGGCCTTACCCTTGGGGGTCTCAATAGCGATAGGCTCATAGCCCCATTCACGCAGGTCATAGGGTGAAGCCTTCATATCAACTTCCCTAATATCCCGGGCGAGCTCAAAACAATCCATGAGGAAGTTTGAGTCCACCAAGGGCAGGAGCTTATAGGCCCACTTGTAGATGTCCATATTGGCGTGAAGGCATGACGGCTGTTCCAGATTCCGCTGAGCCTCACGGGTGGGCTGGATCTCGTTGAGCTCAGTGGCCTGAGGCATGAAGAAGCGGAAAGCATCAAAGTGCGAGCACTTAATCTTGTGGCTTTCTACGACCTGGTCTGTACCTTGCGCCCCTAAACGCAGATTCAGGTAGTCATGGCGGATATCGTTTTCCACTGACTTATAGGCCATAGCCCATTCGTGGAGGCCGAAGCAGCTGAATTCGCCGGGCTTTTCGGCGGTGTTGGAGATAATGGTGCGCGTGAAATCAAGAGCTGACCTACGTTCTTGGGCAAAGAGCTGGTGGTCAACCGTAACTGCCGTCCCCGAATCAGCATGCCTCCGGGCTTCCATGAGAGGCATGCCGGCCCGCATCAACTCTGAGGCTGTGGCTGGCCGGTAGTACTTCCACCTCAAACGCTCTGGGGCATCGAGAAGGATAGTGCCTGCCCCAGGGTGCCAGCGCATAAACTGACCGGGTTTGAGGGTGTAGTAGGTGAAGAGGAAATCTTCAACCGGGTGGACGTGACCGCGTTCTCGGCGGTCGGTAAAAGGAAGAGCGTAGGTGCCTGCGCGCTCCTCATGAGCGGCGGCTTGGGCGCGCCACTCACGCGAACTGAGAATTTGTAAAGGCATGCCACCAGTTTAGGTGACAAATTTGGACTTACAACCTCTCTTTTGTGTTTTTGGGATGCGTTTGGGGTAGTGGGCGCGTGTTTTTGACTGAGAGATGCTGTGCTATTGAGTGGAGCCGGAGAGACATTACCCGCCAGTAACTAGGGTAAACGTTTTATAAGGAATGTGTTGCCCTTTCCTGTGTGCAACTTCTGGCAGAAGATTTTTGAGCCCTAAATAATTTGAAAAAATTTTCTGCCTGAGAAGGTCTTTTGTAACAAAGTAAACCGGCTTCTCTCTTTGTTTGAAGTCTATCTACTCATGAGTAATATAGATACATTTCCCCTTGTCAGAGGCGATAATGGTTGTTTATATGGGATTATTGGATAAAGATTTTGTAGATATGTTTAAAATTTATTGAAAAAACAAACGGTTTGTTGCAAATAGGGCCTTAAGTGCCTTCTAACAAGGTCGGATACTCGGCCGGACCCATCCGTAACAAAAGCTAGCTCAGCCTTGCTCTTGGAAGAGCCCCGGCTTGACCAGCGGGGACACTGCTCAGGCCGGGGCTCCAAGACAAGGGGCCGCAAGAAATTAGCGGCCGGTGCCACCGTAGACGGTAGCTTCACCTTCAGCATCCAAACCAAAGGCGCTGTGCACAGCACTCACAGCCTCATCCAGCTTCTCCAGCTCGGTGATAACCGAGATACGAATCTCGGAGGTAGAAATCATCTGGACGTTAACCCCGGCCTTGCTCAGGGCCTCAAAGAACTTGAAAGAGACACCCGAGTTAGCCTTCATGCCGGCACCCACCAAGGAGAGCTTGCCAACGGCCTCATCGTACTCCACCGCCTCAAAGCCCAGCTCAGCCTTGCGGGCCTCCAGCAGTTCAAGAGCCTGGCGGCCCTGCGCCTGATCCAGGGTAAAGGTAATGTCAGTGACGTTTGGGCGGTCAGTGGGCACATTCTGAACAATCATGTCCAGGTTAATCTGCTCTTCGTTCAAGAAACCAAAGAGCTGGGCCGCTGAACCGGGAACATCCGGCACACCCACTACGGTGATCTTAGCCTGCGAACGGTCGTGGGCAACGCCGGAAATGAGGGGCTGTTCCAAAGGAATCTCCTTAGTAGTGTGTTCAAAGCCGTCCGGGGCATCGGGAATGACGATAGTACCTTCAAGATCAGAGAAGGACGAACGGACGTGAAGTTTCAGGTTAAAGCGGCGGGCGTACTCGACCGAGCGCAGGTGCAAAATCTTGGCACCGTTAGCGGCAAGTTCTAGCATCTCTTCGCTGGTGACGGTATCGAGCTTATGGGCTGTGGGGACGATTCGGGGGTCGGCGGTAAAGACGCCGTCCACATCGGAGTAGATTTCGCAGACATCGGCCTTGAGTGCTGCTGCTAGTGCTACGGCGGTAGTGTCCGAACCGCCACGGCCCAGGGTTGTGATGTCGCGGCTGTCGCGGTTCATACCCTGGAAGCCAGCAACAATGGCGATATTGCCCAGGTCAATAGACTCCTGGATCCGCTGGGGGTTAACCTCAACCAGGCGGGCGGCACCATGAACGCCGTCGGTAATCATGCCAGCCTGGGAGCCGGTAAAGGACTGCGCCTTAGCACCCAGATCATTAATAGCCATTGCCAGCACCGCCATAGAGATACGCTCACCGGCGGTCAGGAGCATATCCATCTCGCGGGAGGGGCCGGCACCGGGGGAAACTTCGGCGGCAAGGTCGAGGAGCTCATCGGTGGTATCACCCATCGCGGAGACAACTACAACAACGTCATTGCCTGCCTTGTGTGTATCCACAATCCGGCGGGCAACACGTTTGACGCCTTGGGCATCAGCGACAGAGGATCCACCGAATTTTTGGACAATCAGACTCATTTGAATTATCTCCAGTACAGGTGCGTGATGTGATAGGGGGTTTTTGATCCAGCTAGAACAATCTTACGTGCCCACAGCACCCAGGGTGAAACTCCTACCCATCGTGAAGCCGTATGACATAAAGCCCGTAATGATTCGCTTAGACCCAGGGGTTAACGTAGGTTTTACCGGGAATCGGAGGAACCTTGGGCGCTACTGTACGTAGGGGAGTTTTCTTGAGCTCTTTGAGCTTGGATTGGTAGGCCTCCTGGCGTTCTTCAGTCAGGCCCTCATCAGGCTGGCCGGCTTCAGCCTCAAAGGCAGCTGCTGCTAGACGTTCGGCTCGCTCTTCTGGCGAGAGGTCACCGGGGATAGCCGCAACCTCCTGGCTGAGCAGAACCTCGTTCAAATCCCCCTGCTGGGCTTGGACCGGTGCTTCTGCGCCGGGCTGAGCGGGCGCATGGGCTGGCTCCTGAGCCTGCTCCGGTGCGCTGGTCTTCTCTGCATCAAGGTCTTCAAACATTGATCCCGACCAGCGGGCACGGGGAGCCTTAGTTTGCGGGGTAGCTTGTGCCTGCTGGGCTTCAGCCTCAAGAGCGGCCTGGAAGTTCTCGGCAGGGTTGGCGGTCTCAGCCCGGTTGCCCTCACTGATAATGCGGCGCCCCTCCAAAGCACGACCCAGAGTAATCTCATCGGCGTACTCAAGGTCGCCACCCACCGGCAGGCCGGAGGCCAACCGCGAAACCCTAATGCCGATAGGCACCAGCAGGCGGGATAGGTAGGTTGCCGTGGCCTCACCCTCAAGATTGGGGTCCATAGCCAGAATCAGCTCGCTAATACGCTCATCGGAAAGGCGAGCCACCAGCTCACGGATTCGCAACTGCTCAGGGCCAATACCGGCCATAGGGTTAATAGAACCGCCCAGCACATGGTAGCGGCCGGTAAAGGAGCGGGTGCGTTCCACCGCGACCACGTCCTTGGACTCCTCTACAACGCAGAGGATCGCGGGGTCACGCTGCTCGTCCCGGCAGATAGCGCACAGCTTGGTTTCCGAGACGTTCCCGCAGATTTGACAGAAGCTCACGGTCTTCTTAACTCGGGCGATAGCGTCGGTCAGTTTAGCCATCTCACTGGCATCGGAGTTCAAGATGTAGAAGGCAATGCGCTGGGCCGATTTAGGGCCCACTCCGGGTAGCCGGCCAAGCTCATCAATTAGGTTCTGGACGGCACTTTCGTACACAAAAACTCCTTGCTAGCCCTGGTGCAGGGGCTGTTCGTCAATAACTTTTCCACCCAGTATTTTTTCAACAGCCTTCTGCCCAATGAGGACGGCAGATTCGAGGGCGGCATCGTCGTCGCTGGGGGTGAAGTCTTCTGCTTCTTCTACCGGGGCTTGCTGCTGGGACTGAGTAAGGGCCTGCTTACCTGCGGCTATTTGTGCTGCGTGACGTTCCCGGAAAGACAGCTTGCGTTCTTGTGTCTGATGCTGGCCTTGCTCGGCAGGAGCGGGTGTCTGCTCTTGGTGCTGGACCGTTGCCTGGGCTGTTGCCTGTGGAGCCAGCGGTGCTACTGCCGGTCTTGCAGGGGCAAAGCCAGTGGAGGGCTCGTCCGGGTCTTCCGGTTCCTGCTTGGGGGTGGGCGCAACCTCAGGGTCTTCCTGCCTTTGGGGCGCTACCGCAAAGGCGTTGCGTTCATGTGCGCCCTGGGAGGGGTGCTGAGCCTTAGCGATTTCTACGGGATCAGCATCACCTTCGATGACGCGCAGGTGGGGGCTGTGTGGGGTTTCCGCAGAGCCTGCGGCTTCTTCTTGGGCGGGAACCTGCTGGTCTTCGCTGGGAATTGCCGCCACGTTCCACGAGGTGACCGGGGCGCTCCAATCATCGGGACTCCATGAGGGGGGCTGGTCTGAGAGCGGCTGGCCGTGGGCCTCCCAGGCCTGGTCGCCACCGCGGGGTCCCTGGGCTAGCTCAACCGGTGGTGGGGAAGCTAGCCCCTGGTTCTGCCCCTGGGCAGGAAGATCGGGGCGCTCTGTATTTTCTGGTGGCAGCGGCATTGCTTGTGAGGTCGGATCCTGTGACGGCTCCGGGGAGGGCTGATGAGGAACCGGGCCGCTGGGCGTGGGCTTGGTGGGTGTGGGCTCGGTGGGTGTGGGCTTGGTGGGTGGTGCTGACCCTCCGCCCGGACGCTTGATTTCACCACGCAACTGAACCTGTAAGCCCAGCACGTTGAGAAGTGCCTGCTGGAGCTGAGGTAGGTAGTCCTTGACGGACTTAAGCACGGGTAGCTCAGCTAGCAGGAAGAGGGAACCGTTTTCAAAACGCACCGGCTGGCATTGGGCAAACTGGGCACGGGCCAGAGAGGAGGGCACCTGGCTAAGAATATCGGACCAGGAATTGAGTACCAGGTTGACCGTGTTTTCACCGGTGGTTGCCGCTGCTAGGGGAGCCTTGGTGGGGGCCGGCGTAGCGGGGGCCGGTGCGCTCGCTTGGGCTGCAGGCTGGGCCTGTGCCGGAACCCCGGCCGGGGGCTGTGCCGGGGCCCTCAGGGGAGGGGCAGCTAGTGGCTTACCAGCTAGGGGAGCGCCGGCAAAGGGCGCACTTGCTAGGGGTTTAGGTGCCTGCTCGGTAGCAGAAGAGCTCTGGGTAGCCGGAGCGCTCGCGGACGGGCCGGAACCCTGCTCTTGCGCTGTGGGGCCTGAGGTAGCGGGCATCGGGTGCTTTAACGACGGCCCTGTTTGAGTACCCTGCCTACCCGCTGCCCCCTGGGCGGGTGTAGCCTGCGGGACAGAAGCTATTTTGCCTTCCAAGCGTTCCAGGCGGGCCGCTAGAGCACCAAGGCTCTGCTCGCCCGAGGTGAGCAGGATACGGGCGCAGAGCAGTTCTAAGTGGAGTTGGGGGTTCATCGCCCCGCCCATCTCGTTCAGGGCCTCGTTGGTAAGGTCTGCGGCGCGCGAAAGTTCGGCAGAGCCAAGCTTCTTGGCCTGCGCTCTCATGCGTTCTAGCTGGTCAGCTGCAAGGCCGCGCAGAATGGAACCGGCGGTGTCGGGAACAGCTTTGACAATAATCAGGTCGCGGAAGCGCTCAAGTAGGTCCTCCACAAAACGGCGGGGGTCCTGACCGGTCTGAATTACCCGATCCACCGATGCAAAAACCTGGGCGGCCTCACCGCCAGCGAAAGCGTCTACAACCTCATCAAGTAGCTCACCGTGGGTAAAGCCAAGGAGGGCAACGGCCAAATCGTAGGTAATGCCCTGCTCACTAGAGGCACCGGCCATGAGCTGGTCCAGAATGGAGAGCGAGTCGCGCACCGAGCCACCACCGGCACGCACTACGAGCGGGATGACCCCTTCAGCTACCTGCACGCCCTCTTCTGAGCAGAGCTTACTCAGGTATTGGCCCAGAATTTGGGGTGGTACCAGCCGGAAAGGGTAGTGGTGGGTGCGGGAGCGGATAGTGCCTAGCACCTTGTTAGGTTCGGTGGTCGCAAAAATAAACTTAATGTGAGCCGGTGGCTCTTCCACAATCTTTAGGAGGGCATTAAAGCCCTCCCTGGTCACCATGTGGGCTTCATCGATAATAAAAATCTTGTAGCGGTCACGCACCGGGGCGAAAGTGGCTCTCTCGCGCAGGTCTCGGGCGTGGTCTACACCGCCGTGGCTGGCCGCGTCCATCTCGATCACATCGAGTGACCCGCCACCGTCACGGGAAAGATCGCGGCACGATTGACATTCCCCGCAGGGAGTGGGTGTTGGCCCCTGCGCGCAGTTGAGGCAGCGGGCAAGAATACGGGCTGAGGTAGTCTTACCGCACCCGCGCGGCCCCGAGAACAGGTAGGCGTGATTGACCCGGTTCTTTTCGAGGGCAGTCATGAGAGGTAGGGTCACATGCTCTTGCCCGATGACGTCGGCAAAGGACTCCGGGCGGTAACGGCGGTAGAGGGCAGTGCTCACATTAAACCTTCATTCGAGTGCTAACAGCTGAGCCCAACCGTGCAGGTCCGGGCAGATACAGAACCAGCGGGGGAACTGTTTTTAACAGTCTAGTAGGGGTGGCTGACATTCTAAGAACTGTGTACGCTGAGCATAATGGGTTGACTGCCAGTTTTTGGGCATAAAAAGACCCCCTACGCACCCGTCAGAGCCCAGATACCCTTGCTGCCTTCCGGCCCTGGGGGAGTTCTCCAAGATAACGCCACGTAAGGGGCTTCATCTACTGTAGCGCACCTGCGGGGTAGATGGCAAAGCGCTCTCTGCTGGCCTTAGCCTCCCGGTAAGAGGTGCCCGTGTTGCGTTAGTGGGTTGTGTGGGGTATGCTCGTATCTGTTCGCTTTCGTGAAGCTACAGTTCGCTGTAGCTAAAGCAAGACACCTGGAGGATTCGCCTAGCGGCCTATGGCGCACGCCTGGAACGCGTGTTGGGTTCACGCCCTCGGGGGTTCAAATCCCCCATCCTCCGCTAGCCGGTCTCATCGCCCACTTGATGAGACCGGCTTTTTATCTGCCCAAAACATGCACACCCAAAATGCTGACCCCGGCCTGCGCCGCTCATCCACCCCTCAAAGGTGACCATGCTGACTGCCATCTGGAGGAGCCTGAGCCTAGGGAAGAAGGCTTTTTCAAAGGGAGTACGCCCCGAGAAGAGACCCAGCGAAAATTCGCTGGTAAGAGAACGTCATGATGATGTCATAGTTGTTTTTCTGCCGTGGGCTTGGAAGCGACCGGCAAGGGGAGAAGGCCGCATATCTTCATAGGGCCTTAATGACCTTAAGTAAGTTTCGATATAGACCTCCAGCGGGGGATAGTAGCGCGACCGATACAATTCAAATTACCGAATACACATTCTCGTGACAGGACCCCCATGTTCCCCCTCACCCGCCGGGCTGAGCGCCACCACAAGCGGTGCCTCCTGCCCCTCGTCTTACTCTTTTCGCTCACCCCCGCACTGCCCGCGCAGGCCGAGCCCGCACCCCCCAACGAAACAGCCAGCTATCTGCCCGGGGACCCCACCCTGACCGGCGGTGAGCACGCCGAGCGAAGCGTCCTGCAAGAATCAAGGGTCGAAGAAACCACCGATCAAATCATCGTCCGTTTCACACCGCACGTCGCACCCACCCAACAGCAAGCCATCGCCCGCGAAGAAGTCGAACAAAGCCCGTTGGCAGACACTCTCCAGGCAGAAAATACCCGCGAGATTATTGACGGTACAGCCGTTATCCACCTCAGCCACGACCTGGACGCCCACGAACAAAAAGCACTGATCCAAGAACTCGAAAGTCGCCCCGACGTCCTTTCCGCCGAACCCGACCTGCGCGTCAAAAACATGGCCGCTGCCCACCCCGGCAACCCACCCAGAGACCCTTACTGGGACCAACAATGGAATATGCGCGAAGCCAAGGTACCGGTGGCCTGGAACCTGGCGACAGGCAAGGGGATTATCATCGGCATAGCCGATGAAGGCACCCGCTACCACCCCGACCTCACCCCGCAAGAAATCCCCGGCTACGACTTCGTCAGCCGGGACTATTCAAAAGACGGTGACGGCTGGGACCCGGACCCCACCGACCCCGGCGACTGGTACCCCGGCTCTTACTCCCTCTGGCACGGAATCCACGTCGCCGGAATCGCCGCCGCAAAAACCAGCAACGGCATAGGCGTAGCCGGTGTAGCCCCCGACGCCAAAATCCAGCACACCAGAGTCATGGGCCAATACGGACGCAGCTACATCTCCGACTACGCCGCCGGGCTCATGTGGAGTGCGGGTGTGCCGGTCAAGGGCGCACCGCCCAACCCCACCCCCGCAGACGTCGTGAACTTCTCCGAAGCCATCAACATGGGTACCTGCCCCCAGATCCTCCAAGACGCTATCAACCGCGCCGCCGCCCGCCAGGTCCCCATCGTCATCTCAGCCGGCAACAGCGCAATCAATGCAGCAGGGGCAACCCCGGCTAACTGCTCAGGCGGCATCGTCGTGGGCGCAACCGGCAAAGGCAAAATCATGGCCGGCTACTCCAACTGGGGGCACCGCCTCGACATCCTTGCCCCCGGCGGTGCCTCAAATGGGAGCGTTATCTCCACCTACAACAGCGGCCCCACCGACCCAGGTGACCCCTCCTACGGCTACCTGAGCGGAACCTCCATGGCCGCACCCCACGTCAGCGGAACCATCGCCCTCATGAAAGAGCGCAACCCCTCACTGACCATCGAACAGATCCGGTCAATCCTCAGAACCAAGAACGGCGGCTGGATCAAGGGCTACCCCTTCCTCAACACCGCAGCCGCAGTAGAAGCCGCCGGGAGCGGCTACAGCCTCATCGGCGCTATTGGCGCCCACTACTACGCCACCGGTGGCCAAGCAGTCTACGGAAAACCCACCGGCAACGAATTCCCCACCAGGCTCGGTGGAGCCGTCCAAAACTTCGCCCGCAGCCGCACTATCTACTGGACCGAGGCTACCGGCGCCCACACCATTTTCTGGCCAGGAGCCATCGGCGCGCGCTTCCGCCAGGCCCACTACGAATGGGGCTACGGCTACCCCACTATCGACGAAGAACCCATCGGCCACGGTGCAAAACAACACTTCCGCAACGGTAACTCCTACACCGCCGTCTTCTGGTCACCCCAAACAGGGGCCCACAGCATGAACCACAGAGGCGGGCTCTACTACAAATGGGTCGAATCAGGTCACGTCTACGGGTACGGCTTTCCCACTATCGACGAAACTGCCTTCGGTGACGGCGCCAAACTCTACTTCCGTAACGGCAACACCTACACCGCAACCTACTGGTCCCCCTACACCGGCTCCCACGCCCTCAACCACAGGGGGGCAATCTTCGCACTCTGGGTAGCAAAGGGACACATCGACAGCTACGGGTTCCCCGCCACCGACGAACTCGCCCTGCCCGGCGGAGCCGTCACCTACTTCCGCCACCGCAAGGGCACAGAAACCGCAATCTTCTGGTCACCCCAAACCGGGGCTCACAGCCTCAACTCCACAGGTGCCATCTACTATCACTGGCTCCATAATGGCTACACCACCGGGTACGGCTTCCCACTTGAGAATGAGGGCCCGGCTGTCAACGGGGTCGTGAGCGTCAAGTTCAGCGGCGGAAAAACAATCAACTGGTCTGCCAAACGCGGTATCTGGGAATCCTAATACCTAGCGCTCACCCTAGAGTGGACGAGTGCGCCGGTAGTAGCGGTCAGGACGCTTAGAATAGGTTCATGATTTTCAAAGGCGTCGGCGATACCCGCCCCTACCCCGACCACGGCCTCACCCAGCGCAGCTGGGGCTCTATAGCGCCCTCCCAGGTGCGCCTTGACCGCCTCATCACCACCCAAAAGAACCTCAACCTCGAAACCCTTCTGGCCGAAGACTCCACCTTCTATGGTGATCTCTTCCCCCATGTAGTGCGCTACCAGGGTGAGCTCTATCTGGAAGACGGCGTACACCGTGCCCTGCGTACGGCGCTCCAACGCCGCGCGGTCATGTACGCCCGCGTCCTGGATCTTGACGGGTTCGCACCGGGGCTACTGGCTAATGCTGACAGCTAATCATTCCCTGCGGGCGGGGCGGGTTTATCGCAGGGCCCAAGTTGGGGTGCTCAGCTAGCACCCCTTAAAGGCCAGCCCCGAGCCAGCTAGCAGGCACCCCAACTGCGGGTTTAAGTCAGGCCGTGAACCCGCTTGCTTGCGCCCTGGCTGTAGCGCACCAGCAAACATGAGCGCAGACAAAAGGGCCACCTCCCATAAAAGGAGGTGCCCCCTACCCAGTGAAAAATTTTTAGGAAGCCTCTACCAGGTGCACATCGGGGGAGCCGTCCAAACGGATAGGCCGCCCCAGCTCATCAAAACGAGCACCCAAGCCAAGCTGAATAAAACGAATCGTATGCTCAATATGGCGCTCGCGGGCATCGTTGCTGGCCGCATCCTCAGTACGGTCAGCCGTAGAGGACAGCGACCCATGAACAAGCTGAGCCAGCTCCTGAATATCGTTATCCGGCAGGTAGCCACGCTCAATAGCGCTCGAGAGGATACCGGCAAGCACCATCTGCAATTCGCGCACATGGGCACCTAGCTTAGCGAAAGCGTCAGGAGAAAGTACCGATCGCATGGCTGGCCCCGGGGGCATGTGCCGCCGGGAAAGGTCTTCAATCTGCAGTCGCACATAGACGGCAAGCTGGTCGATGGGGTTCTCAAAGCCAGCAAGAGCCTCACGCAAGTCAGTTAAGAAACGCTCGGTCTCATCGAGGGCATAGGCGATCAGAAGCTCACCCATATCGGCAAAATAGTTATAGACAGCCGTGCGCCCAATACCTGCGTTCTTAGCAACATGGGTCATGGTGAGCCCTGGCAGGCCCCGCTCATAGAGCAGGCGGCCGAAGGAGTCGAGGATGGCGCGTTTAGTGTTCTCGCGCTGGGCGGCATTCGTTGCGGCTGAAATTCTGGGCATACTGACACCTTACTCTAAAATGTCACCAAAACCTATCAGGGGCGACCGGCGGCTCAAAAACGTCAGAAAAACAGTCGGCCATGACCTCAACCTCCACCCCACAGGATGCCCCCAAAAAAAAGACCGGGTCAGGGCACCGGGGTGAGCTAGGCTCGCAGGCTCACTCTCAGCAGCCTCATGCAGGGCGGGTGCCACCACCTTTAGTGTAAAATACTGATGGCCCAGGTGGCAGGTGGGCACACTCGAACTCAACTCAAGATAATCCAGGGGAAAACTGTGTCTACACCCGCACCCGGCGATACCGGCTACGCCCGCCCAACCCGCACCTACTACGACCTGCTCCTGGCGGCAACCTGCGTGGTCTTTATCCTCTCCAACATTGGGGCGACCAAGGGTGTGACCTTTGGTCCCATCATTACCGACGGCGGCTTCTTCCTTTTTCCCCTGGCCTATGTGCTGGGTGATGTCATCAGTGAGGTTTACGGCTTCAGGCTGGCCCGCCGCGCCATCGTTACCAGTTTTGTGGCTGCCGCTGTAGCTGCGGCCTCCTTCTGGATCCTCATTGCGCTACCGGTTGCAGATTTCTACGAGAATCAGAGAGCTCTTGAAAGTGTGCTGGGGCCTGTTCCTCAGATTCTGGCCGGTTCCCTGCTGGGCTTCCTGGTGGGGCAGACCCTTAACTCCTGGGTGCTGGTCAAGCTCAAAGCGGCAACCGGCGGTAGGCACCTCTGGGGCCGGCTCATGGGTTCCACCCTGGTTGGCGAACTGGCAGATACCCTCATTTTCTGTGCTATTGCGGCACCCATTATTGGAATTACAAGTTTTGGCGACTTTATGAACTACGTGGTCGTCGGCTACATCTACAAGTGCGCTATTGAGTTCGTCCTGCTCCCTGTCACCTACCCGGTCATTGCCTGGTTCAAGCGTCACGAGCCCACCTACGGGGTGCAGGCTTAGGGGTACTCTAAGACCCGGTATAAGACCAGTCTGGCGCTGTGAAATCAATGGTGCCCAGGGGGAGGCACCAAAGCAGAAGTTCCTCCCCGTATAACTCTTCTCTGCGGGCTATTTCCTCGATAGCTCTGCCCCTATCTGCATAGGCGGCGACCGGTGAGGGGCTGGAATATGCTGTGGGGCTAAATGGGCCACCCTGAATGAGTACCCACAGAAGGGAGTCTGGAGCAGGCATCTCGATTGCATCCGAAACAGCAATTTTTTCCCAGGAAATCTTATGTTCTGGGTGGCGGTGAAAAAGCTTTAGGGCAGTGGCTTCATCGGCAACAACTCCCACGATCGGATTGTAGTTAGAAGCGAAGTCCCCAATAAAGACCAGTTGGACGCTCGCGTCTGCCCCTTGAAAAGGGCCCCTGCGGAAAAGGGGCAGAATCGGTGGTGGTTTTCCATCCTCACAGGCCACCATTCTGACTAGCTGCTTCAGCAGTCCAAACATGCTTAGACTCCGCAGTTAAGGGTTATCGTAGGTTTATATGTATAACTAAACTACTTGTATTTCATGTAATCAAAGGAGATGCGGTTGAGTGAAAAGGTGTCAGATTACAGATTATTTGGTAGTTGTAATCTATGTTTAGAATCTTCATCTGGAACTGCCTGATAGCGAGAAGAGTGACCAGGTAAAGGCATCTTCCTCCTCATAGTCATAGATCGTCTCTAACTTCAACACGGACCTAGAGTATAGGAAGGCAGGCGCGAAAATCGTAAAATTGACCATAGGCGTAGCCAGCTAGGATGAACATGAGACGCTTTCTCATGAGTGTTAGACGTTCAGGGGGAAGCCTAGAGGTCATATCCTCATAGACCGTTTTAGTTCGTAGCACCTCAGAGTTTGGGGTCTGGTCTACCTCCTACGTTCTTAGCCTGTCTGTGATTGGGTGTATGCCCGCACCAGAGACAACCCCAGCCCACCTCGAATAAGGATAGAGATGCCCACCGAAGATACAGTGAGAAATAATGCCGGAAAAATCCTTGGGTTTGATGAAATCGAAGCGGAGGTAGTGCAGGGAACAGGACAAATCACTACATTTAATCAGCTTGGCTTCCGAAAAGTTGCCGATAAGCCAGATGGTTGGTATCTCCCTAAAAATAAAACTCTCCCGGCGATTATCCTGGAAGCGAAGTCAAGCTCCGTGGATATTGGGAGGCAGGAATGGGTCGATGAGCTTAAAAAGAACGTAAATATAGCCCTAACTAAATATGAAAAATGTGTAGGTATTCTATATAATCACGAAGAAATCAGAGTCTTTCTTAATAATATTGAACTCGATTCAGTGTCTTCCACGCTTGAGCGCAAAGAATATTACATTAAACTTGCTACCAATAAACCTATTGATAAAATGAGAATTTATGTATTAACCTCTCGAATCAATAATAGCCTTCACTTTAAATTTGGTATAAAAGACTTGTATCAACGTATGATCTTCACTGCTTGTGCTCTTGTTGCTTTGCGAGAAGGTGCCCTGATTAGTCGAGGAATGGATTTTTCTCTATTTCATACTTCGATACTGAACCAGCTCAATAAATCGCTCGTTGCTTCGAAGGTGAAAAATTTTAAGCTAACTATCCTGTCTGAAGAATTTTCCAAAATTCAAATGAACTACCCCGATAACCAGGAGGCTATTGATGATTTCATTGGCTGGGTTAAGGATATATCAGAATTAGTAAACTCTGATAACTGGGCTGGTGAAGATGTCATGGCGATATTCTTTAATGAGTTCAATAGGTATCGAGGAAAGAGTGAGCATGGTCAGGTTTTCACTCCTGATCATATTACCGGTTTCATGTCGCGTTTAATCGACCTTAACGAAGACGATCGGGTATTAGACGCGGCATGTGGTTCTGGCGCATTTCTCGTCAAAGCCATGAATATAATGATTGAAAAATCTGGAGGTGTAAATACCAAAAAAGCCGCTGAAATTAAAAAAGAACAACTCTATGGTATTGAACTTGACCGCCAGATTTTTGCTCTGGCGGCAGCGAATATGTTGATCCATAAAGATGGAAAAACAAATCTTGAGCAGCTTGATACGCAGACGGCGGCGGCATCTACATGGATCTCGGAAAGAGATATTACTAAAGTGCTGATGAACCCACCTTTTGAAAGAAAGTATGGGTGTATAAAAATTGTTAAAAATGTCCTCGATAGTGTTCCTAGAGGTACGAAGTCAGCGTTTATCCTTCCAGATAAAAAACTGGAAAAGGATGGAGGGAAAGGCCTCCTTAAAAAACATCGCCTAGAAAAGATTATTAAGTTGCCAGAGGGGACCTTCCCCGGCATTGGTATGACTACCTCAATTTTTATATTCACCGCAAAAGAGGAGCATGGTGATCGGGAAATTTTTGCATGTAATATCGAAGAAGATGGCTTGGTAACCATTAAAAATCAAGGAAGGCAGGATATTCACAATAAATGGTCAGCCATTGAAGATAGATGGTTGGATATTATCCGAAAGCAATCCGGGCATGCCTCTATTCAATGGATAGACCCTAAAAAACATCTATCTTGGCAGGCTCCAAAGAAAGAGTTTGAAATATTCGAAACGGATATATTTAAACATCTATCTAACTATGAACTATATAAACAGGGAAGAGATGCCAGAGAGCTTCAAATTAAACTTGGCCAGCTTTCACTCTATAATGAAAAATTCCCAGCGATACTTGAAAGTATAGGAAAAATAAAAAACTCATCCCGTGCAAGTGTAGAAAAGTTGAATAACTCAAATTGGAGTGAATTTAAGATTTCTGATTATTTTGAGGTATCTCCACCAGAAGTTAGATCGGTAAACAATTACGATAACGGTGATATGCCATTTGTTTCGACAAGTGACTTCAATAATGGCGTTGTTTCTTATCTTAGCCCTCACGATGATGACGATTTTGAACAGGGCGGATGTATTACAGTTTCTCCCCTAACCGGAGCCTCGTTCTATCAGTCCAAAAACTTCTTGGCGCGGGGTGGGGCAGGATCCTCTATATCAATCCTAAGACGAGTGGGGCTTACGGAGGAATCTGCGTTGTTTATCTGTTCGGTTATTGAAGCAACAAGTAAGCAATTTGGGTACACTGATCAGCTTTCTAAATCAAAGCTCAGAAATTTAGAAATTAAGCTACCTAAAAATTCTCAAGGTGATCCAGACTGGGAGTATATGGGTGAGTATATTAAAAAATTGCAAAAAAACGTTTCAGCACATCTGGAAAATATTAATGAGGCTTTAAGAATAATATCGCTCTAGCCTAAGTATTTCCGCAAGCGGTACATTAATTTTATCTAAGAGAGTTGCCCCCATTCTAAAATGGGGGCAACTCGTATATATTTCGAAGACTAACTCTATAAATTTCTATTTATATTGCAACATGACAATTTGCCCGGTGAGTTTTTCGATGCGTTGGTTTGCAGTCTTGAGTTCGTTTCTGATGGCTTTGATTTCGTTTTGGTGCTGGGTTTCTATGTTGCGTATTTTCAGACGTAGAGCGGCCACGATGTTCTCTTGACCGGTATCTGGGGTAGCTTGTAGAGACCGGTCGCTGCGGGTGCTGGTTTTGAGTTTTTCTATCTGTGCCCGTAGCTCTGGGTGCTTGTAGAGATAGTTGCGGGAGACTCCTGCTTCCTGCGCGACGGAGGCGAAGTTGATAGGTTTTTTCTCGCGGGTCAGACGGCGGATAGCTGCTTTGGCTTGTTTCTCTTTTTCTGCGGCACGGTCTTTAGCAGCTTGGGCGAGACCACTGGTGTTGGGGGCGCTGTTAGCCATCCTGGTTTCCCATCGGTGCAAAAGTTTCAGCGGTTACCTTAGCGTTGAGGTAGCGCTTGTTCTGGGTGCCAATAAACCATGTCCCAATCGCTAAAACACGTTGGTGTTTTTCCAGTTTTGAAGCTCCTTTATCTGGAGTGTAGAGGCGAACCGTAATCGTTTGTTCATCCCCCGGGATAGGGGCACGGGACCTGTTGAGAACCCAGATAGGGTACTGCCCCTTCTTATTAAGTTCTGGTTTTCCCCCCACTGTCCCGTAAAGCACCAGAGGGCGGGAGATACCCTTTTGCTTATCGAGCTGTACCGTCTGATAGAGCTTCTGGACATCGGTATCAGCATTAAAGAAGAACTCATCCCAGCCGTATTCAGCTCCTACGTATCGGACGCGAAACAGCTTGCGTAGCTTATCGTCATCTTCAAATCGTTCGAGCAATTCAATGATAGATGTAGCTGCCATACGGACACGCTGGAGCTGCTGCCGGGACTTCTGCGTTGATTTTGAGGTATGGATTGAAGGCAGTTCACTTTTTCTCGTGGTGGCTTTTTGCTGATCGCGGGAAGAATCCCAAGGTCTGCGAGAAGAAGGAATAGTAAGGAGGAAGTGGTTTTCTTCTTTGACAATCACGTTCTGGTAGGTGGTGTGAAGCTGGTGGGCTTGAGATACAAAGTCAAAGCTGCAATCTGCTTGGTGGGTTGAACCTGGGGCGAGGTAGAAGTTTCCGCTTACAGGTACAGTCTTGCCGTTCATGGTCTTTTCGTACTTGGTCTTTGCGCAGGCTTTCGCCCGACAATGAGCATTACCTGGTATCTTGCCGTAGCAGAAGAAGTTTTGAGTGAAGAACGCTGGGTTGTCTTCTATTTTGGGAATGTTGCTGCCTTTTAGCTTGGTATCGTGTGAGTCCAGCACCCTTGGGATAGCGATTTTCCTGTTGGGCTTAGGCATCGTTGGCGGTCCTTTCTTCTGCTGGGGTTTGGCGGGGGCAGGTTCCTGCGCCTTTGATCGGGCCGTTAGCGGTGTTGAGAGCGGTGATGATGGAGTCCAGTGACTGGACTTCTTTGGGGTGCGTGCGGGCTACGAGCCATACGTTGTCATCTGGCATCTCGCGGCCGTGTTTTTCTTTGACCAATTTCTTGCGGTCAGTGATGAGCTGCAAGGTGACTTTGCGTTGGGTTTCGAGAGTGTCGAGGTGGGTTGAGTCGGTGGCGAAAGCAGTGCAGGTTAGGCAGGCGTTGCCTTTATCGCAGGACTGGGTGGGTGGGAGCATACACATGCCGTTGGGCAGTATGCGGTCCATGCGTCCTTCGAGCTGGGCGATTTGGTAGGCGTCTTGTTTCGACATTTCGAGGGGTTTGCCGAACGCGCCGGTTGAGGCGGCTTTGAGGAACTCTGCTTCTGCTGTTTTGGCGAGGGTTTTGGCGTAGTGCATGGTCATTTCTGGGGATCGGTGCCCGAGGTAGTCTTGCACGACGTGGATGGGTACACCTGCGTTCAGCAGTGTGGTGGCGCGGGTGTGGTGGAGCCGGTGAGTAGCTGAAAAGGATAGAGGGTTGCCGAACTTATCGTGGAGTTTTACAGCGTCGGTGAGTCTGCGCATGACTGCTGCGTGGGAGGTGTAGGAGCGTGGTCTGAGACCTTTGTAGTCTTGTCTGGGGTTGGTAAAGAGGTATTCGGGGTCTGGGTCTTCATCGGTGAGTTCTAGGTGGTCTCGGAGCCATTTTTGTTGGGCGGTGATAAGTTCGACCACGTATTGTTCGACCAGGATGGTGGGGTCTACTCCGGCTACTTTGGTTTGCTGGTAGGAAAGACGGGCTACGAAAGCGTTAGGGGAATCGTCTGCGGCTCCTTCGATGGGAGTGAGGCAGTTGTAGTTGAGCATAAGGATCTCTGAGACACGGCGACCTGTGGCTGCTTGGAGAAGCCAGCAACGGGCTGCTTGTGGGTCGTAGATACCTTTGACGGTGATAGGTTCCCTACCTACAGGTTCTAGAGTGATTGTTTCTGCGGTGGGGGTTAGGAGGGCTTTGATGCACGCTGCCATGGCGGAGAGGTCTTCTGCGGTGATGTATTGGTCTTTAACAGCGGTGTAGCGGCTGTGTTTGGTTTTGACCAGGTTGGTGGGTGCCCAGATGCGAAGGTGGTCTGGGGTGAGTTTTTCCCACCGGTCATCCCCGGTGGTGAGGGTAGCAGTTTCTTTGTTTTCGTACATGTAGTTGTAAAAGGTTTGTACGTGTGATTGTGCTGCGGCAATAGTATTCGAAGAGATGAGTTGCCCGTTGTGTTTGGAACGGTAGGCACGGAGCCAGGAGAGGTGTTCTGTGGAGAGCCGGCGCAGGTGGGCGTGGTCTGCGGCTAGGAGCGGCGTGCTGATGGCTTGGTATTCTAGGAACTCTCCGAAGTAGTTAGAGATGCTTTTGATGCGTGTGCCGAGGGTGGTCCAGGTGAAGTTTTGGTGGATGAGTTCTTGGGCGAGGTAGAAACTCAGTCCTTCGCGTAGCCAGGTGGGGCGCACGGTGTTGAAGTTGAGGTTTTTATGGGCGTGGGGTTCGTTGGGGCGTCGGGGGATGCGGTCATCTGCTTTGAGTGACCAGATGTTTGATTCCCACCAGGGGCTATCGGTGGTGCGGGCGTTGAGGTAGAGGTAGATGTGTTCTGTGATTGATTCGAGATTGCGTTTGTTGTTGGGGGAGGGTAATCGTTGGTTGCGGGCGTAGAACTGGGCTGTTGCTTCTCGGATGATGAGTCCGGGTTCTAGCTCTCTGAGGGAGAGGATTGTGTCTCCGATGCGGTATCGGTTAGCGACAAGGGCTGAGACTGCTTTTTGCCACCATTTGAGCATTGAGGGTTCGATTTTGCGTAGACCCTCGTTCCAGCAGGTGTAGACCCACCAGGCGAGTTCTTGACCTAGCCGGGGGTTTCCGGCGGGGCGGAAGTCGAAGGTCTGCCCTGCGGGGTAGTTGGCGTTGAAGGTGAAGACTTCGCGGTTGAGGGGCGTATCGAGTTGGCAGTAGCCGGTTTGCCATTGGGCTGGTACTGCTGCCCAGCGGTTTTCCCAGGCGGTAGGGCGTTCGGCGGCAATGGAGAGGTGCCGGTCAGGTTGAGGTGAAGGGGTGTTCACGGTGTTTAGAGTCCTCTCCAGGTTTCGGTTACGTTTTTCCAGCCTTCCCAGGCTTGCATCTCTGCATCATCTGTGACCCACCCGTAGGTATTCAGGGTGGTTTGAACGTCAGTGTGTCCAAGTCTGCGCATAACAACGTGTGGCTGCGTTCCTGCCAGTAGGAGGGCGGTTGCGTGGGTGTGCCTGAACCAGTGCGGGGTGAAGGCTGGTAATTCTGGGGTGTGTTTGCGGATAGCTCGGATCCGTTGGTAGACCGATTCAACGCGCATGGGGGCAAAGAGCGGGGCTTTATTGACGTTTACGAAGATGTAGTGCCCGGCAACATTGGGTATATCTAGGTCGATGCCAGCATCAATGAGTTCCCATAGGTATTCAACGTAGGCGTTCTCTAGTTCGTCAGAGATGTAAATTCTGCGGGGTATGAAGGTTTTTCCCCGGATGCCGTGGGGGTGCTCTTTGCGGGGTACGACATCAACGAACGGGGTTTCACCTTGACCGGTGTTCATATCTTGGTGGGTGAGGTTCAGAGCCTCACCGATGCGCATACCGGTTTCCCATAGCAGGGTGAAAAGTAACTGGTCACGTTTGGTTACTCGGGGGTTATGGGAGGTGGTGGCGGTGGCTTCTAAGATCTGGTGGACTTGTTCAATGCGTAGGATGGGTTGGCGGGATTTATTGCCAGAGCGGATAGAATAGGCCAGTTTCGTTGTTCTACCCGTGGGGGCTATACCCGTCAGGAACCCCTGGTAGGGGGCGCGGCGGGCGGAGCTACGGAAGTGGAGCTTGTTATAGGCGGTAGTGAGCCCGTTGGCATCCGCATGGTAGGTGTAGAAGGCTGAGACGGCTGCGGCGTGCTGTTGCACAGAGGCAGATGAAAGCCACACCGTTGAAGACGGGTGCAACGCCCGCACTTGATTCCCTTCTCCGGTGCTCAGATATTGGAGGAAGTTACCGAAGAAGGTTGTAGGGAAATCAAGCCAGGTGTGGTTTGTAGGGGCTAGGAACTCAAACCAGCGGGCAATAGCGCGAGAGTAAGCCTTCAACGTGTTCGGGGAGGCTGTTTGCCGTAGGTATTTGAGGTACTCTTCTATCTCCGGCACCGGTAACCCGAACTCATCGACCACCGTAAAAGACGGTGACTGTCCTTCTGCCTGGAACCGTTGAACGTGCATCACTGGCCTCGTTACCTACCGTTGTGCCCGGAACTGGGCTAGAGACACAACATTATCCTCCTGCCCCATATGCAGCTGTTTTTCTGCTGCTTCAAGGCGCATCTCAACGTTGAGATCTTTTGACCACTGCAAATCGAAGTTAATGAGCATGGACTTATACCAGTTATTATGCTCAGCGGGCAGGGCTGCTAGAAGCTCATCAATACGAGGCGGTTTACCATAGGCCTTCCCGATAGCCGAACCGAGCATCATAGGGCGCTCTACGCGGCGATCATCAGCCCCCGGCTCACGGGTGCGCCACGACTCACCGGTATCACTATTCTTACGAGCAGAGAGCTGTTTGATAAGGCTCTTTTTCCTCAGCTCATCAATGATGCCCGCTCGTCTAAGGTTCATGACCAGGGCCTGTAAAGACATGCCCCATTTGAGTTTGAGCGGCAGAAGCGAAGCCAAGGTAATAGGTTCTGGGACTTCTTCCCAGAGGGTATTAGCTGGAAACAGGAACTCACCGGCAAAACGATTAGCCTCAATCTCCTTATCGGCCCCACCACCATAACGGTGCATCACCAAATGCCCTAGCTCATGGGCTACAGAGAAGCGGGTGCGTTCCCAAGAAGAGTGAGTGCGTACCATCATCAACGGTACGGTCGGGCCACTGGCTAAAGAAGCCCAAGTCGAAGAAGCATCATGATTTTTCAGATGCAGTTCATCATCAAAGTCATGGGTCTGCACAAAAACACCCAGCTTTTCAGCAGCACGGATAACGTGATCTACCGGCATATGGGTATTGATACCCAGAGCTTTACGAGTTTCAACTGCTGCCAGCTCAGGGGTCATCACCTCAGAGAGGGAAACGCTTGGAAGGGAAACTGGCATGAACCGCACCTTCGAACTCAGTGAATCAATCAGCTCAGCCATCAAGGTTTCCCAGACCGCTACAGTCTGCATATGGGCAGCCTTCATCTTGCTGGTCTTACGGAAGTTCATGCTCTGCGCTGAGATTACTGCACGCGGTTTCTCCAATAACCAGTTGCGAGAAACCCCCAAAGCTAGAGCTAAACGAGTTAGCTCATCATCAGCAATAGGGTAGGAATCAGGGGCGTTCTCGATACGGCTCATCTTCGAGACAGACAGCTTGGCTCGCTCGGCAATGGCATTAGCTGGCTCACCCAACAGAGCGCGGGCAGACTTCACCTTTTCACCAAAGATACGGTACTCAGCTTGTAGAAGCTGATTCGCCTCCTGATTCTTCTGCATGGTCTCCTGATGTCCCCTCATAGGTTTCAATATCAATGGCTTTGTTCTCTTCGAGATCATCTTGACGTTCAAGGAACTGGTCAAAGAAGTCTTCATCTTCTGCTGTCGCAGCTTCTTCGGCGGTAGTATCAATAACAGTAGTAGCTAGTAGCTCAGCATCAAGTTCGGCGCTAGCGATTTCCTCTTCGCCATGCATATCCCAGCCTCCGTGGTAGTTCGTCAAAAGCACCAGCGAAATAGACTTCGGCTGAAAGCTATCTGCGCCGCCTTCGACCTGCAAATAGAGGTTTCCGCTCTGGGCCTCTTCTAGCCCAGGAATTTCAATGACAGACTGCCCAATGATTTCCAGGTTAGCCTTCGGTAGTGCATTACGACCACGAGGCTTTGACACCAGATGAATTTCGCCCGGGACACCCTCGATGGTAAACTAGAACTTCTCTTTATCAGTCGGGCTATTGACTACCTTGATACCTAAAGCCTCAGCCTTACGTCTCTTGAATGTGCCGGCTGCCAGCTGCTCGTTAATATCCTGCCGTACAAGCGTCATCACAACTCGGTTAGAGTCTCGGGCCAGGGGCGAGGCGAGGTGGTGGAGGTTGGTGTTCTGCCAAGCAAGGGTTACAACATCGTTGAGGAAAGCGAAGGCTTCCTTGTTGTTCTGGACGATGACTTTCGGGTGATTTCTGCGCATCAGCGCCTCCTCAATCAGTAGTGAAATTCCATACTGAAATTTTCACCCACTTTCTTCACTTAAACAAGACCTGAATCGAACGCATGTATCAATAATGACATGGAATTAACGATATGAGAAGAGAGAACAAGGAAAAAATTAATATACATACAAATAACCAGATGGGTGTAGACGTGCATAGTAGGTCTTTCCCTGATGCACGATTGTCCCTGCGGTAGTACCAGCCCACACTGTGCTGTTTTTATTCTTGCAGGGAAACGCCACATTTTGCTGGTAGAGAGTGCGTTCTTGCCTATTTGAGCTGGAGGTGGTGCTGCCCGCCTTTAACCACCAAATAGCGGATCTATAACGCCAATCGGTATCGTGGCCAATACTTTCTACAATGACACTAGAAGTTGTTCTGGTGATATTAGAGAGTCGAAAATGGGGGGCGGGGGAAGCCCGGGCAAGAGGCAGGCGTGAAACCCATGGTAAAGCAGTAAAAGTTGCAAAAAGTTGTTTATGGTATATGAATTTCACGGGGTACTCCTTTGAGTGGCTTGGTCAACCGTCTTTGGATGAACTTGGGGATCAAAAGGATTATTTAGTTCTTAACGTACTGATTCGCTCTGTACGCGGCAAGAGTTATTGATGATATCGATTCAATAATTTTTTCAATGGGGGTGTGCATTCATCAGGAAGGGGTATTTCATATGTGAGTAACTGTGTTGGTTGTGCTGATAAGAGTTACAGGTTGCTTAACTTTCAATAGTTGCTGTCCAGTCTGTCTGGTCGGCTAATAACCTCTACTTCTGTAGATGCTCAATATAATTACATGGCTAGTCACTCGGTTCTCATCGCCCAAGAGCTTGCACTAACAACCAAGAGGGTGAGCTGCATCTCATTGCATAATGGTCTTTCAGTAAGGCACGTTTTTGCAGGGGAAACCTGTGTAAACTTGCGGTTCATTACATACACCACATACTGACAAGAAGGGGAGGGGATAACCGTGGCACATTCTCACGCAGACCAAGCCTCAAACGGCCAACTCAGCCGCTCACTCTCACACGGCCAACTGACCATGATCGCCCTGGGCCTGGCCGTAGGTACAGGCCTCTTTCTAGGCTCCGGCCCAGCCATAGCTATCGCTGGGCCCGCCGTCATCATCTCCTACGCTATCGGCTCGCTCATAGCCGCTATCATCGGCGCCTGCGCCGGAGAAATGGCGGTGCGTTACCCCGTGCGCGGTGGCTTCGGTACCATCGCCGGTAAATTCCTGGGCCCCTACGCCGGCTACCTAACCCGCTGGGCCTACTGGATGACCACCGTCACCCTGGCCGGCGCGGAAGTCGTTGCCGTAGGCAAATACATGGCCTACTGGTACCCCCAAGCCCCCCTCTGGATCTGGGTGCTCATCGCCGGTGGCGCTATCTTTGCCCTCAACCTGACCAGCGTCAAATCCTTTGGTGTCGTGGAATTCTTCCTCTCCTCCATCAAAGTCACTGCCGTGATCCTCTTCATCATCTTTGGCCTAGCCCTGGTCTTCTTTGGACTACCAGGCCAAGAGGCCGTAGGCACCGCCAACCTGACCAATGATGGCGGCTTCATCCCCAACGGCCCGGCCTCCATCTGGCTAGCCCTGGCCATAGTCATGTTCTCCTTCGGCGGTATTGAACTGATCTCCATCTCCGCGGCAGAAGCCAAAGACCCGGTCCGCTCAGTCCGCTCATCAGCTAAGGCCATGATGTGGCGACTAGCCACTTTCTACGTGCTCTCCCTCCTGGTGATCGTGGCAATCATCCCCTGGCGGAACGCATCTGAGCTCGGCAAAGAAATTGAGGGCTCCCCCTTTGTAACCGTCTTTAGCGAACTAGGTATCCCCTATGTTGGTGGTATCACCAACTTCATCCTGCTCACCGCAGCGCTTTCTGGTGCTAATGCAGCCCTCTACGCTGCCACCCGGCTACTGCACTCCCTGGGGCACGAAGGCATGGCCCCACGAGTTCTAGCCCGAACCAGCGGCCAGGGCAGCCCCGTTCTAGCCCTCACAGCCTCATCCGCTGGGGCCGTGGTAGCTATGATTATGGCGATTTCCGGTGTCGGTAACATCTTCGGTTACATGATGGCCCTGGTGACCGTCAGCGTTCTCGTTGTATGGTCTATGATCTTGCTCTCCTACATTGCCTATAAGAAGAGCGAAAAAGACCCAGCCCCCTTCCAGGTCTTTGGCGGGGCCGCCACCGCAGCCCTGGGACTCACCGGTATCGTCGCCACCTTCATCGCCATGTTCTTTGTCGATAAATCCATGCTGACCTCCGTCCTGGTGGGCCTCTCCTTCTTCGCCCTTGTCACCCTCACCTACTTTGCCGGGGTCAAGAAGAACGTCCGCTCCTCAGACGATGCCTTTGAGGATGCACGGGCCGTTACTACCCAGCTGCCGGTGACCGAGAAACGCCCCTAGTTCCCTCCATAGTCACATAAGATATGAGGACGCTGGTTCTAGCCCCGACCCCAGGTTGGGAGCTAGAACCAGCGTTCTGCCGTAGAATCACATCAATAGACACACAAGCTCTAACAGGGATAGGTCCATTTACTGTGGCACAGCAAGCCGACGCGGGTAAGACACACAACCTCAAACGTTCACTAACTCACCACCAAATGACCATGATTGTGCTGGGCTCTGCCCTGGGCACCGGTCTTTTTCTGGGATCCAGTGGAGCTATTAGCCTGGCCGGGCCCGCCGTTATCCTGGCCTACGCCATCGGCTCACTGGTGGCCGCCATTATCGCCGCCGCCACTGGTGAAATGGCGGTGCGTTACCCCGTGCGTGGCGGCTTCGGCTCCATTGCTGGGCGCTACCTGGGCTCTTACGCGGGCTACCTAACCCGTTGGGCCTACTGGACGGTTACCGCCGTCATTACCGGTATTGAGCTGGTCGCTGTGGGCACCTACCTCCAGTACTGGTGGCCCGCCCTGCCCCTGTGGGCGGGGGTCGCCTTCTTCGGGCTGGTCATTATCGCCCTGAATGTGCGCAGCGTGCGCTACTTTGGCACCATGGAGTTTTTCCTCTCCTCCATCAAGGTCATTGCCCTGCTCCTCTTCGTCCTGATAGGTCTAGCCCTCATCTTTGTCGGCGCCCCTAACCACCCCGCAACTGGTATAGCTAACCTGACCAATGACGGCGGGTTTATGCCTACTGGCTTCCACGGTATATGGCTATCCCTGGCAGTTGTGATGTTCTCTTTCGGCGGCATCGAGATGCTCTCTATCTCCGCGGCAGAGGCCAAAGACCCGGTTCGCTCGGTGCGGGCCTCCACCAAGGCCAATATCTGGCGGCTTTCCACCATCTATGTGATCTCACTTTTTATCGTGGTATCGATTATCCCCTGGCAATCAGCGGCCCAACTGGACGGTTCGGTAGAAGCCTCACCCTTTGTGCTGGTCTTCTCCGAAATCGGGGTACCCGCAATTGCCAGTATCACTAACTTCGTGATTCTAGTGGCCGCGCTCTCTGCCGCTAACGCCAACCTCTACGCGGGCACCCGCCTGCTCCACTCACTGGCCACTGAAAAGATGGCGCCCCGCCAGCTGGCCAGAGTGAGCGCCCAGGGTATTCCCGTTCCCGCCATGTGGGCCTCAACCTCCGGGGTGCTCCTGGCAATCCTGCTTGCGGTCTTCCAGCCGGGGCAGGCCTTTGGCCTGATGATGACGCTGACCATGGTCTGCGCCCTGACCGTATGGGTACTGATTCTTCTGGCCTACATTGCCTTCAAGGGCGTTGAGGGTAACTCCTCAGCCTTCCGCATGTGGGGTGGCAGGGTCACTGCCGGGGCCGGTATCTTGCTCCTGCTCGCCATCTGGGCGGCCCTCTTTGCCCGCACCGGAAACGCAGCACCTGCAAGCATCGGTGTTACCTATTTCTTCATCCTGACCATGGTTTACTTTGGCGTGGTTAAGCGCGTTCACACCGGCTTTGAAGATGCCTTTGCCGAAGCGGATGCCGCCGTGGCAGCAAATTCCCAGGACTAAGACCGCCCAGAGACTAACCGGTTGCTGTCGGGTGCCCCACTGATGCTCACCGGTTCCCTAAGAAGATAGGTGACTCCTCAAGGCAGTGACCGGTAGCGGGGCAGGTTTTTTACCGTGACCTGGGTACAGTAAAAGGTATGAGCACTACCTACACTTTTGAGATTCCGCTCCGCTGGGGAGACATGGATGCCTACGGGCACGTCAACAATGTGACTATCGTGCAGATCCTTGAGGAAGCCCGTGTGGCTCTCTTGGGGTGCCCGCCCTCATCGGGGCAAGCGGGAAATCATCAACCGGTGCTACCGCTCTTTGCTGACTTACCCGAGGGTACCAAGGCCCTGGTAGCTGAGAACCACATCAAGTACCGCAGCCCCCTGGCTTACCGGGGCATGCCCGTGACCGCCAAGGTACACGTCAGTAAGGTCAGCCCGGCCTCCTTTACCCTGGCCTACGAGCTTTACGACCCTCTAGAGGGCACCCACTGCGTTTCTGCCACCACTACTTTAGCTTTCTACAGCACAGCCACCGGCTCACTCATGCGGCTGAGCGCCGAACAGCGCCAAAAGCTGATGGCCTGACCGGGTGCCTCCAAGCGGGCATATCCGCGCATAAAATGAGGGGGAGTGCGCCCAAGGCTGTATAAAATCTACTGCCTTGGGTACATTCCCCTTACACTCGCTTGCTCTGGAACCTAGCGGGCGGCCAGCAGAGCGGCTAGAGACTCAAAGGAACCCTTCCAGGAGTCCAGGGTCTGCTGGTGCACGCCCTGGGGGAGGGGCCCCTGGGTGAGCTTGAGGATAGTTCCTTGGCCCACGCCGTCTTCGGTCACAGCGGTACCCGCCTCAAACTCAAGACGCAGACCGATGAGAGTGTCGCTGGGTTGACCCTGGGGAGTCGGTAGAGCTTCGCGGTACTCCAGCAGATGCGGCTCCTGCATAGTAATAAAACGCATGTACATAGGAGCCTGGAAAGTCTTCTGCTGGCGGTGGCGCATGACGAACTGCTTACGCCCGCCAATGACCGGCTCCAGGGTCAGGGTGCTGGGAATAATTTTCCAGTCCTTGGGGCCAAACCAGCGCACAAACAGAGCCGGATTGGTGAAGGCCTCGTAGAGCTGTTCGGGGCTGGCGGCAAACTCGTGCCGGTAGGTAATGGTTTCCTCAGGTGTGAGGTCTTCGAGCGTGAAATCCTGCATGGTTAGCCCTCCTGCTTGGCCTTGGTCTCTGTGGCATTGTGTTCGTCAGCTTGCGTGGCAAGAGCGGCCTGTGCCGCGCGGCGGGCCTCGGCCTCTGCCTTGGCTTTCATATTGGCTTCCCAACGGGCCTGAGCCGCGGCAGCTTTCTTAGCCTCTCGCTCAGCCCTAAGCGCCCGCGCGGCCTCCTGCTCTACCTGTTGGGCCACCTTCTTGGCGTAATACTTCCCCAGGAAGTGATCTCGATAGTCAAAGTAGCTACCGTCGTCAATGGCCTGGCGGGCATCATCGACCATCTTGACGATAAACCGCTCGTTGTGAATGGAAGCTAGCGTGGCTGAAAGACGCTCGTCAGCCTTAAAGAGGTGGTGCAGGTAGGCCCTGGTGTAGTGGGTACAGGTGTAGCAGTCACAGCCCTCAAAGATGGGGTTGAAGTCCATCTTGAAGCGGGCATTGGTCAGGTTAAAGCGACCATTGGGGGTGTAGACGGCGGCGTTGCGGGCAACGCGGGTGGGTGAGACACAGTCGAAGGTATCTACCCCGTTCTCGATACCCACAAAAATATCGTCCGGTTCTGAGATACCTAGCAGGTGGCGGGGCTTATTTTCGGGAAGTTCCTCGGTGCACCAGCGCACAATGGTGCCCAGGTTTTCTTTTTCCAGGGCGCCGCCCAAGCCGAAACCGTCAAAGGGCATGGCCCCCAAATCGCGGCAGGCCTTGCGGCGTAGATCCTCGTATTGGGCGCCCTGAATGACCCCAAAGAGAGCCTGGTAGGGCTTGCCCACCCGCTCAGCGGTCAGTCGCTGGTGCTCAGCAATACAGCGCAGAGCCCACAGCCGTGTGCGTTCCAGGGCCTCTTCCTGGTAGGCACGAGAATTGTAAAGCGTGGTCAACTCGTCGAAAGCGAACATAATATCAGCACCAATCTTGTGCTGAACCTGCATGGATACCTCGGGGGTAAAACGGTGCATGTCCCCGTTGATGTGGGACTTGAAGTTAACTCCGTCATCGTCCACATGGGCCATACGTTCTTTGCCGGCGGCTACGTCGTCATCACCGATGGGCCGCCCATCGGCACCCACAGCACCGGCGACCGTGCCCATATCGATGACTTTCTTAAAGCCAGAGCCCAAGCTCATGACCTGAAAACCGCCGGAGTCGGTTAAAGTAGGGCCGTCCCAGTTCATGAACTTGCCCAGACCGCCTGCGGCGTCGAGCACATCGGGGCCGGGCTGGAGATAGAGATGGTAGGCATTAGCCAGCAGGGCCTGGGAGCCGAGCTCTTTCATGGCTTCGGGCAAGACTGCTTTGACGGTTGCCTTGGTGCCCACGGGCGTAAAGGCGGGGGTGGCAATGTCGCCGTGAGGCGTGTGAATGATGCCGGTGCGCCCCTGGAAGTCCCCACCGTTTGCGGTGCGGTGGGCAGCGGAGGGGGCGGCTGTTTCGGTCAGGCGGTTACCCAGCTCAAAGGAGAAGCCGGGATCAGAAAATTCGGTATTGAGCACAAGCCCTAGTCTACTAGAGCCTTTCCACAGCCTGGAGTGGGCGGGCTTGCGCCCGGTTGAGAAAGCCAGTCCAAAAAGTCATGAGACCAGACTAGCCAATGGGCTCATCGGGTCGGAAACCCTCCTGCCTCTTGCACCCCCGGGGGCAGAGCAGTATGGACCAACCGCTAGTTCTTGTTATTAAGCCACCAGATGCTACCTGAAAGAGCCGTAGCAAAAGCGGTCCAGCCCGCGTAGGGGGCCAGAAGGGCGCCAGCGGATTTACTGATCCGGGCAGTCCGCCGCACCAGATCAGCAGAACTAAGGGCCAAGACACCTGCGTGCGCAGTTGCTAAACCTAAACGGTGCGACCGGAAGAATGTATAGCTCCAGGAAGCATTGAGCGCCAGATTGGTTGCCAAGGCTGCTGAGTAGCGCCCTGCCTCTTCAGTGTTACCGTCTTGCTTTAAACGGGCCAGGGTGTAGCCACTGGTCCCAGCTATGCAGGCGTAGAGCGATGTCCAGGCAAGCGGAAAAACCCAGTTGGGCGGGTTCCAGGCTGGTTTAGTGAGGTTCTTGTAGTAGCTACTGTCGGGGTCTGAGGCTAGCGAACCAGCAACCGCACAGGCACAGGTAGCTGAAGTTGTCAGAAGGTAGGGTGAAAGCCGAGCCATGGGCTACTCCTTTGAATCTAGTCTGAGGCAAAAACTCTTTGTGCTGCTTCTATGATAGTCCAGGCCTGAATCTGGGTGGAAAGATCCACCGGCTGACCGGGCTTGAGCAGATCGGAGATATGGCGTTCAACATGGGGGGAGAAAAGCGCAACGGCCTGCCCACGAATCTCGGTGGGGTCAATGCCCGGCTCGCTCATGGGCAGATCGGGGTCAAACTCGCGCCGGCCGTCCCACAAGACCTCAGCGGTTGCCAGAACAAGCCCCCGCGCTGTGGCGCAGGTAGCCTCGGGCAGGGCGCTATGCAGAGCCACATCGGCTAGGTAGCGCACGAGGATCCCGGTAAAGAGTCCGCCGTCACCACCACCCTGGGTGCGGAGTAGGCGCAGGCTCTCGGTGCTGGAAACCTCAAAATCAAGGCCGAACGTACGGTCAACAGAGTCAACCAGCTCGGCGATATGGGTGACCGGGTCAAGAACTAGCCGGTCTGTAGCCCCGGCATCGAGTAAGGCCAGATAAGCGCCCAAAACCGGGCCCTGGTTGTAGGTGTAGAGACCTCGCTCAACCGAGGAGATGCCTGCCTGTTCACCGCTACCGGTAACTTTGACACCGTCCAGGTAAAGACCGCTTTCGGGGTCCAAAAGGTGAGCTTGCAACCAGTTCAGCAAATCTGCGGCTTCCTTGTACCGGTGAGCGCGGGCAAAGGCCAGCGCTATAGGAGCGGTAGCAGGGGTGTTCTTAAAGTCGTGATCCTTAGACCAAAAAGCCCCACCGCCCACCTCAGCGGTGCAGGCTGAGGTCAGCTCCCGGTAGAGGCGTTGACCAGCGTCCTGAGCAGCGCTGTCACCGTCACCCTCCACCGCCAGAGCTAGCCGGTTGAGACGCTCACAGGCCAAGGTCAGCCAGGCCATGTCATCGTAGAAGTCATTGGGGTAGGAGCCGTAGTTGCGTACCTGGATACCGCGTAGAAGAGCCCGGGCCTGTTTGAGAGCCTCCTGGGCTTCGTCTCCTTGCCCCGCGGCCTGCTGGCGGAAACCGGTATCTACCAGCGCATCCATGAGGTGGGCCTGCCACCAGTAGTGCCATTCCCTTGCCCGCTGGCGGCGGGGGCGGGTATCGGGGTGGGCTACGCGCCCAATGAGCGTTCCGGGGAGTGCCGCAGCCTTGGACCCAAAGAGTCGGAGTATAGAGTGGCGTGCGGTGTCTGCTCGGTTGGCCAGGGTCAAACAGTGCTCGGCGGCCAGGGTATTGAGCTGGTCAGGGGAGGTGTTTGAGTGTCTGGGGCACATAGTTGCCTTTCGCGGGAGGCTGGGGCGAATTGATGGTACTGTCTGTTAGTTTACCCACCGGTAGGTGCATGTAAGCAAGGGCAAGTACCTCATGCGGGTCTTTGGCGGGCGGTTTTTCCGGCGGCCATTCATGGTGGTGTGCAACCGGGCTTCTTTTCTGGGGGTGAGCCTGGTTGAGGCGGTCCGTCTTCTCATGTGCGCTAAACCTTCATGGGAGGGTTCTTTGAACGCACATGTGAAGGTTTGGGCCACAGCACGGGCTTAGGGAGCCCCGCTGGGGCCTGGGGCTAAGGTCAGCTGCCTCTGGCTCTTCACCAGCACCGCCTGGCCGGTTACGGGGTGGGGGAAGCTCAGCGACCGGGCCAGAAGCTGGAGGGGCAGGGCCGGCTCGTCCTCAGCGATAGGGAGGACCTCGGGGTAAACAACGTCCCCCAGAATCGGTGCCCCCGTTGCCGCAAGGTGCACACGCAGCTGGTGGGTCTTGCCGGTGTGGGGCTCCAAAAGATAGCGGGTTAGGCGTCTGCCCGGTGCCGGTAGCGGCAAAGCTGGATTAGCTGTGGAGGCGTCGGGTAAAAGGCCCGGTGCAAGCTCGAAGGTCTCTAGACAGGTGATGCGGGACTGGGCATTCTGCCCAGAAAAACCGGCACCAGAGCGCCGCCGCTCCCTCAACTGAGCCTTGGTTTCAAGGGGCAGGGCCGGGGCGTCACCAGCTAAAAACTCTATATCGGTTTGGGCTACCTGCAAGGAGCCGTGGGCGTTCTCAATTCGCGAGCGAACCGTCAGACTTTCCCCCGGGGCCAGCTCTGTGCCCCCGGTGCTCAGCGGTGCTGCGATGGCCTCATAGGTTTTGGTGGGTTCACGCCGCTGGAACATGGTTTGGAAAGGGGCTCGGGCCTCTGGCACTTTGGCAAAGAGGACCACTCCGGCGGTGGCTCGGTCCAGGCGGTGGATGGGTATGAGGGCCGGGTTGTTCTCGCGTACCCGCAGTTGGGTCAGGGCCGTGTGCGCGACAAAGGAGCCGTTGGGTGTGGTGGGCAGAAAGTGGGGTTTATCGATAGCCAGCACCCACTCGTCCTCATAGAGCACAGGCATGTCGAAGGGGACGGGCTTTTCTTGGCCTAGCTCCCGGTAGTACCAGATTTTCTGGCCGGTCAGTGGTGCGGTGGGGGCTACCGGGTTGCCCTGAGCGTCCCTCACTTCCTTGCGCTCAAAACGGCTGGCAAAAAGCTCGTACTGGTGGGGGTAGAAACGGGCCACCAGGTAGTCCAAGACGGTGCTGGTGCCTAGAACATTATCTGTGGGGTCGCTAGCATCGGGCAGGGTGAAGGAGACAGCATCGATGCCCTTGCGTTGGGGTAGGGGCTGGGGCGTGAGGTGGCGGTTGACTCGGCGCATGCCCCCTATTATTCCAGGAGCGTGAACCGGATGAGACCTTGCAAAATCTCTACCCAAAATACGAAAGAATAAGAAGGAATAATAAAAGGATGAGGAAACAACCATAGGTCGCACCCCCTTTACTCCTACATTCGGTGTCACACCGCCGCTGTTGGTTGGGTGTGGTCAGCTACTTGTTGATCTCGCTGAAGCTACCAAAGACGGTATTGGTTGAACCGGCACGCACTTTACTCATGACCGGAGCCCCAAGGGCAGGTAAGACAGTTCTACTTAAGGCTTATAAGGATTTAGCTTTAGAGCGTGGTTGGGGGCACTCCTCAGTAGGCGAATACCTATAGGTCCCGACTCATGAGCTATGAGCTGGCCTTGCCACGGGTATGTAGATTTTACTATTCCTTATGTGCGGGAGTACTTGCGTGAATATGCCCCGCCAGTGATCGCCTGCCTTAGCTCAAAAGTATTTGGCAGCCGGGGCACCGGTAGCTCAGGCGGTCTATGTCCTCGGGACGGGCGATCAGGTGGCCGGGTGTATAGCGGCTAGCCCCCACGCCAGTATCTGAGAGGTCTTCTCCTACGATGGTTGCACCGCAGCGGTAGCAGGGGCGTCCTACCCGCCCGTAGCACCATAGGGGTTCGGTAGTGGTACGGGTGACCCGGTGGGGCCTGGCCCGGTTAGCATCAAGGAGCAGGTGGGCGATAGAGACGAGCCCGGCCAGGTCAGGGATTGCGCCGATCGGGGTGCTCGGGTCAATCCCGGCAAGAAAGAGGGTTTCAGCCCGGTAAATGGTGCCTATCCCCGCTAGGTTCCTTTGGTCGAGTAGGGCTGGCCCGATGGCGCGGTCGGGTTGGCTGGACAAGCGTGCTACAGCCTGAGATAGCGACCAGTCAGGCCCCAGAATGTCCGGACCCAGGTGGGAGAGCCTGCTTTGCTCTTGGCTGGTGGGGAAAACTTCCAGGACACCGAGGTTGAAGCCGACCGCCGTGATAGGCCTACTCCCCTCAAGAGGTGTTCCGTCGGGGTTTAAACGGGCGTTAGCCTGGATGATGGCTCGGGCGGCGGTTGCGGGTCGTTTCCAGGGGTCGGAGCGGCCATCGAGTCCCGTTCCGTAAATGTGCCAGATACCTTCCATTTTGAGGTGCGAATGGACGGTAGTATCGCCGATGCGTAGCAGGATATTTTTGCCGCGTGCGAGCGCGCCGTGGATAGGTTGACCGCTGAGGTTGATGCCAGCAGATGAGGGAACTCGAAAGTCTGTCGTGTGGGCTATTCTGTGGGCAAGTGCGCGGTGGAGGGACCGGGCTTGCCTCCATACGGTGTCTCCCTCGGGCACGGTTTTACCTTTCTTGTCGCACCAAAATTTGCCTCATTCTACGGTAGCTACCACCGGCCTCACCCTCAGGGTCAGCTGACATGAAAGATAGAAAAACTGTAGAGTTGCAAGCCACAATAGAAAGCGGTGTATAGTTTTCTGTGTTCAAAGTCTCACAATCGATGCTTCGGACATGTCCCCTTACCTTATGCAAAAGGGTGCACTCCTGCTATTTTGCTTGAGTCTACCCGCCCCCAGGCGGCCCCTACCGCCTGTCCCCTAGATGGAGGTCAAAGCGGTGTACCTACTTTTCATGCTTGTTCTGGCTATGATGCTGGTGATGTCACTCGGCGCTCTCTATGTGCACCTTATTCGTAGCGTACGAGAGTTTCGTGCAGGCTACCATGATTTCGACCAAAGACTGAGCATGTAGCTTAATGTACCTGTTTGCATAATGGCCTTCCTGCCCCCTAACAGCAGGGCCATTTTTACGCCCTTTGAGCGGGTTCGGAGGTCCTGTAGTTTAGTAGTCTTTCCGCATACGGACACCGCGTGGGGTGGTGTAGAAGCCAGCTGCTAGAAGTGCTCGCCGGAGAGCCTGCACCGGGTGTTCAGCCGCGGAATCGGCGGCGCTAGCTGGCTGAGCCTTTGCCGCTGGAGTCAAAGGCTCGGGTGTGCTGAGTAGCTCAATACCACCGGCGCTTTCAATCACAATCTTGTCGGCTACGCCCAGGCGCACCAGCTGGCCTAGAAGCGGGGTCGCCACTTCAACAAGCACCGGGTCCTCGGTAAAGGGTAAGAGAGTTTTGCCGCCGCGTTCTAAGTAGAGCACCGGGGTACCGTCTACCAGGACGAGGCAGGCACCGGCTTTGCGCCCCGGCTTGTGTTTAAGCGGGGTGCGGTTAGCATCCCAGGGGGTGGGTGTAGGCCAGGGGAGGGCCGCCCCGTAAGGATTAGCCGGGTCGGTTGCCGCTAGGAGCGTGACAGCACGCTGAGTGGTCCGAACCGGTGAGTAGGTAGCCTCAGGGGCGGCACTGTGCTTAATATGCTGAGCAGGCAGCGGATCTGAGGTGGCTCGGTCGGCCTGTCTTAGCCGATCTACCGTGGCAGAGGTTGAGAACTGGGCAGCTCCCAGCCCCTCAATAAAGTAGCCTCGGCGGGCTAGCCCCTTTTCTTCGGCTGCGGATAGCACCCGGTAGACCCCGGCAAAACCTCCGACCGTTCCCTCAACGGCAACGGCACCCCGTGTGAGTATTCCGTAGCGGTCCATGAGAAGTTCGGCTCGGGCTGCTGCGGCCACGGTCGGGTCAAGCGGTTCAGCATCAACTCGTGCCCAGCGCCCAGCGTTGATGGGGGCTACCTGGGCCGGTGCCTGGACAGTAGGCCCGGTTCCTAAGCCCAGCCGGGAGGACGACAGTCTGCTGGCCCCTCTACGCATACCCACGCCACGGGCACGGGGTGGTGGGCTAGCCACCTTATGAGCTGATGAGCCGCCGGCCAGGAGGGCGCGTACCGGTGCGTAGGTGTCACCGGTAACCAGGCCAGCCCATACCAGGTTCCAGAGGGCATCGGATGTCTCGCGGTCGCTGGGCGGCTGATTTCCCAGGGAAGCTGTGAGAGCCGCCAGTTGAGCCTGAATCTGGGTGAAGAACAGCCCACCGCTCAGGAGCGAATAGATCGTTTTTTCTAAGGGCCCCAGCGCAGCCAGGGCTTCTTGCCGCTCACCTTCATCGGGCAGGGTCAGGGGGGCGCTCTCTGCCAGGTGCAGGGCAACCCATCCGTCGTCCCCGGTAAGTTGGCCCGCCCCTGTCCACAGCACATCACCGGCACTCATGGCAGAATCCAACAGAGCCGGGGCGTAGTCGGTAATCCTGGCCCGCATAATGAGCGATTCCAGGGCTGATGCCGGTAGGCGCACCCCCGCAAGCTGGTCAACCACCGTGAGCAGGCCGTCGTAGCCTGAGAGCATGGCGCTTGTATCCTGGCGGGCGACAATAGGCTGGGCCGGGACACCGAAGGTACCGGGTGCGGCGGTGGTTTCTGTGATTTGCCATGAGCCCACATGCTGCCAAGAAGGCAGGAACCTGGCGTAGGTTGTCGGTGGTACAGGCTCAACATCGGCTCTCAGGGCCGCCAGCGACCGCGAGCGCAGGGTGCGCAAAACCTGAGCATCTACCCATTCGGTACCGGCCAGGTAGCTGGGGTCATCAGAACCGGTGCGGGCACGGGCTAGCTCAGCCCGGAGTTCTTCGGGCAGGAACTCACCGGAGAGTACCCGCCGGTCAGCGGCCAGAGCCCGCAATGCGTTCTCGACCACGGAGATACCCAGAGCTAGCGTGTGGGCGGCCTGGGCGGTGGTGAAAGGTGCGTGGGTGCGGGCGTAGCGGGCTACCAGGTCAAGGAGGGGTTCTTTGACCGGTTCAAGGAAGGCCAGCGGCACCCCGATGGGCAGAGGCACGCCCAGGGCATCGCGCAGGCGACTGGAATCTTCCAGGGCGGCGTAGACCTTGCGCCCGTGCAAGCGGAAGCTTAGTGCCCGCCCGGCGGCTACCAGGGCCTCCAGGTGCTCCTGCGCCTGGCTTGGGGTGATTGTCGGATCGGGGGCAGCCTCATCAGGAGAAGCTCCCGGCAGACGGAGCCTAGCGGCGGCCTCTTCGGCGGTGAGAGGGCCTAAGAGCCGGAGCAGGTCGGCGGCGCCCTCCACTCCGTGCAGGCGGTAACCGGGGGCAAGGCGTTGTAAGCGGGCTTCGGTACTACGAATCACCCCGGCATCCAGAAGCTCCCGTAGCTCGTCTTTGCCTAAGAGCTCAGCGAGCAGAGCCGGGTCCAGCGCCAGCGCGGCGGCTTTGCGCTCAGCAAGAGGGGAGTCACCCTCGTAGAGGAACTGGGCGACGTAACCAAAGAGCAGGGTACGGGCGAAGGGCGAGGGCGTATCGGTCTCGATTTCTGAGACCTTGACCTGCTTGCTCTCAATCTGCCGGTGCAGGGCCAGGAGCTCGGGTAGGTCGTAGACATCTTGCAGGCACTCGCGAGCGGTTTCGAGCAGGATTGGGAAAGCCGGGTACTTTCGGGCAACGTCGAGGAGTTGGGCGGCCCGCTGGCGCTGCTGCCACAGGGGTGTACGGCGGCCGGGGTCCTTGCGGGGCAGGAGTAGCGCCCTAGCGGCGTTCTCCCGGAAGCGGGAGGCAAAGAGCGCAGAATTCCCTACCCGCTCGGTGACTATATCCTCAAGCTCCTGAGGGTCAAAGAGGAAGAGCTCGGCACCCGGAGGCTCAGCTTCCATAGCGGGAATACGCAGCACAATACCGTCATCAGCGGCCATGGCCGATGCGTTCACACCGTAGCCTTCCTCGACCCGGGCACCTACAGCCAGCGCCCAGGGGGAGTGCACCGGCATACCTAGCGGGGAATGGAGAATAACCCGCCAGTCGCCCAGCTCATCACGGAAACGCTCAACTAGCAGGTGCTTATGGGAGGGCACACGACCGGTTGCCTGGGTCTGCTCACCGATATAGGCCAGCAGATTATCGGCGGCCCACTCATCAAGGCCCAGCGCCCCTACCTGCCTGTGGGCCTCTGCCCGGTCTTTGGCAAGGGTCCGCGCCAGATCGCCGGTGAAAGTGCCGAGTGCTCGCCCCAGCTCAGCCGGTCGCCCGGGAGAATCCCCGTGCCAGAAAGGCAGACGGCCCGGCACTCCGGGAGCCGGGGTAACGGTTACCCGGTCGTGACTAATATCTTCAATCCGCCAGGAGGAGGCACCCAGGGCGATAACATCCCCCGCACGGGATTCGTAGACCATTTCTTCATCGAGTTCACCCACTCGCTTAGGCGCCTTGGAATCCTCTGCCCCGGCAATATAGACGGGGAAAAGGCCCCGATCAGGGATTGTACCGCCGCTGGTGACTGCCAGCCGCTGAGCGCCGGGCCGTCCCTCAATAGTGCCCGCGACGCGGTCCCAGATGATGCGAGGGCGCAGCTCGGCGAACTCATCGGAGGGGTAAAAGCCCGAGAGCAAATCGAGGGTGGCTTCAAAAGCCGCCCGGGGCAGGGTAGCAAAGGGCGCAGTAGCCCGGAGCGCTTCAAACCAGGCCTCCACGCTGATAGGCCCCAGGGCGCAGGCGGCAACGGTCTGTTGGGCCAGAATATCTAGGGGATTAGCCGGTATGGACAGCGGCTCAATCTTGCCTGCTAACATTCGCTGGACGGTGACGGTGGCGTTGAGTAGGTCGCCCCGGTGCTTGGGGTAGAGGTAGCCACGCGATACTTCGCCCACCTGGTGCCCGGCACGGCCCACCCGTTGAAGCCCGGACGCTACTGAGTGGGGAGCCTCCACCTGGATTACCAGATCAACCTGCCCCATATCAATGCCCAGCTCGAGCGAACTGGTAGCCACCACACAGCGGAGCTGGCCCGATTTCAGGGACTCTTCAATGAGGGTGCGTTGGTCCTTAGAGACGGAGCCGTGGTGGGCACGCGCCAGCAGGGGTGGGGCACCTGAGGCGCTTGCCGAGGCCCCCATTATCTGGGCCGGTGAGCTTGTGCCCGCAGTAGGAGTAGCGCGTAAAGGGAGTTTAGGGTCATCTGTTTCTAGCTGCGCGGGGTTGGCCTGAGCCAGCTGTTGGGCCAGGATATCGGCTACGGTGCGCGGTTCGGTGCTCCCGCTGGGCCCGGTTACCGTCGAAGGCTCGCCGGTAGGGCTAAGGTCTTGGCGGGCCTGGCACCGTTGCAGGTAGATTTCGTTCAGCCGTGATGTTAGCTTCTCTGCCAGGCCACGGGAGTTAGCAAACACGATGGTGGAGCGGTTGGCCTCTACTAGGTCAACAATACGCTCTTCAACATGGGGCCAGATAGAAGCCTGGTAGCCGGATGCCGGTGAGGGCGGGGTGGAATCGTCGGAGCCCTCTACCTGTTCTGCGGCCCCCGCTTCTTCAGCTATTTCTTGGATGGTCAGTTCGATGGGCTGGCGCGGGTGCCTAGGGGCGCCCTGCTCGCCCGGGTAGGTTCCTACCGCCTCCCAGAGAGCCTGATGGGGGCCGTTCTCACTCACGGTGGGCAGAGGCTGGTCAAAGTAGCTGTCTCTTGCTTTAGCCGGGGTTTCTTCCTCCGGTTCTGGGGAACCTAGGGCGGGGCCCGCCAGTGGGCGGATGCCCAGAGCATCAGCCAAGGTGAGGTCTTGGGGCAGGGTTGCTGCGCTATCGACCTGCTCGGGGCGGAGCAGACCCTCATCGGCTAGGGAGTCAGCTAGCGCCAGCCCATCATTGAACTCGGTAGCTGAGTTTTTAGCGGCTTCGCGGGCACGATTTTTTGTGCTGCTGCCCTGATGCCAGGGTGTGCCAGCTGGCATCTCACCGTAAGCGTTGGGGCCGCCCAGGGCTGTCATATCGGGCACGGGTACGGAGAGGGTGAGCTCCCACTGTTTTTCTGAGGGTGGTTGCACAACCTCCACCGGGACGGGGCCGCCCAGGAACCGGGCAACGGTTTCTACCGGTTCTACGGTGGCAGAGAGCCCCACGCGCTGGGCGGGGGATTCTAGGAGCTGGTCTAGTCTCTCTAGGGTTACCGCTAGGTGGGCACCGCGTTTTGTTCCTGCTACTGCGTGTACCTCGTCAATGATGACGGTGTGAACCGAGGTGAGCGTGGAGCGGGCCTTAGAGGTCAGCATCCGAAAGAGGGATTCCGGTGTGGTAATCAGAATATCCGGTGGGTTGCTGATGAGCTGGCGGCGTTCTTTGGCGGGGGTGTCCCCGCTGCGTACCCCCACGCGAACCTGGGGAGGTTCCATCTTGAGGGAACGGGCGGTCTGGGCTATACCGATGAGTGGGGAACGCAGGTTACGTTCGACGTCCACACCCAGGGCTTTGAGCGGTGAAATGTAGAGGACCTTGGTCCCGCTCACGCTGGGTTCCGGACTTGTTGTGTCATTGGATGCGGCGGTGTGATCAAAGTGCAGGCGGTCTAGCGCCCACAGGAAAGCTGAGAGCGTTTTACCGGAACCGGTGGGGGCCACAATTAGGGCATGCCGGCCGGCGCTGATAGCCGCCCAGGCGCCGGCCTGGGCGGCAGTGGGGGCTGTGAAAGCCCCCCCAAACCAGCGACGGGTTGGCTCCGAGAAAAACCTCAGAGCCCGGGAAGTGTCCTCAGAAGCCATAGCCCTCTTAGCCTGTAGAAACCGCTTAGGGCGCGGCACCTACAGCACCCACCGTGAGCTGGGTGATGTCCGTATTGGAGCAGGCTTCGGACGCAAAGTTGAGCACGAGTGCCTGGGACGCTCCGGGGGCCTGGATGGAGTAGCCGGTCGCCGCGACGCTCTGGCAACGACCCGCGTAGAGTCCGGCGCGTGTTTCACGCAGGATGGCGGTGAGAGACTCACCGGTGGCTAGTACCCCTCCTGAGGATGACAAGTCGGTGGCGTTTGCGGCGCTTGCACCAATTTGTTGGCCAGCAGAATTCACGTAGTGAACGGCGGGGTAGCCGCCGATAGAGCAGGGGGCGGAGCCGGTGTTAGTGAAGGTGAGGTTGATATATCGTGAGCCTGCGGCACCTCCACCGGGGGCTACGGCCGCCTCAATGTAGAGCTGGTCGTAGTCGCATACGGCAACGCCTGCCATAGAGCTGGGAGCCTGCCCTGCGGCCCCTGTTGGTTGATCAGCAGGGCTGGGAGTGGGGCTGGGTTCGACAGTGATAACGGTTCCCGTAGGGACGGGTTCGGGGCTATCTGGGACGCTGGGTGTCGGGGCCGCGGCTGTCTGAGTTGGGGAGCTCGTTGCTGTGGGGCTTGGGCTGGCGGAGGTTGTTGTTTGGGAAGTCGCCACCGCGGAGGCACTTGTGCCTTCCGAAGTCTCTGCTGGTTGGCTCGGCTTATTGGAGCCACAACCGGTAAGGGCCAGCAGGAGGCTCAGGGCAGCAAGGGGGATAAGGGGTTTGGGGGTTTTCATGCCATTTACATTCCTGGTTGCAGGGTAACGTGTGCCCCGTCCATTCCTTGGGAGTATTCCGTCTGGCAGCTGAGGCGAGAGCACTCGTTGGCGATGTCATCGATCATATCGAGCAGGTCTTCTTCGGCTTCTTCGCGTTCGCCCGATGCGGCAAAGTGCTCGGGATCGATAAAGGCGTGACAGGTGGCGCATGAGGCATTGCCGCCGCAGGTAGCAAGTACCGGGAAGCCGGCTGCTAGGACAGCGTCGAGCATGCTCTGGTGGGGCTCCCAGGTCACGTCTTTGGTGGTACCGTTTTCATCGGTGACCGTGATGTTTACGCTCATATCTTCTCCTGTGCTGATGCGGCAGTGAGGCCGTCTGGCCTTCTTGTCTTCCCCTATTTTATGGGATAGGCAAGAGCAAGCCCGTTTTTGTGGTGAAAACTACCCCACCGTCATGGGGTTCTGCGGCCTCTTGATGTAACCGCAATAAAAAAACCGGCCCCACAAGGAGGCCGGTTTCTGGTGTGCGCCCGAAGGGATTCGAACCCCCAACCTTCTGATCCGTAGTCAGATGCTCTATCCGTTGAGCTACAGGCGCATTGTGCCTTGGCTGACTATCTCTAGCCCGTCTTGGCAACAGGTAATACTCTACGCAGGTTTTTGGAGGTGTGCAAATCGAAAGCGCGTGACACTGCTCTCACTTATGGTGGGTGCCCTGTCTGCTCAGTTTGGTCTCAGCCTGGTTAAGGCCACCGGGGGCGCTCCGGGGCTGATGTGGCTGTATTGTGTCATGCCCAAATGATTTTTAGGTTTTGCTACGGGGGTGTGAGGAAGATCGGAGCGAAATATTTGTACTAATTCTGACAAAAGACCTATATCTGGGTAGGCTAGACGTACACGATGAAGTGAAAGTGCACCGCACAACGCGTTTATTCATTGCTAATGAGTGGCGCGTTTTTCTGTTTTCGCTCTGCCGGCGGCACAGAAAATGGGTGGGCACCTGCTTCCGGTACAGAGAGGTACCGGGGGAACCGATACATAAGGGGAAGCGTCAGTGACTGACATTTCAATCGACAATTTAATTGCACAGGCTCCTACCAACTACGAGGAATTACTTGCTTGGGTCGCTGAGGTTGCTCAGCTTACCCAGCCCCATGATATTTACTGGGCTGATGGCTCACAGGAAGAATACGACCGGCTGGCCGCTGAACTGGTTGAGGCCGGTACCCTCCGCAAGCTCAGTGATCATGAGTTCCCTAACTCTTACGTTGCTTTTTCGGATCCCGATGATGTGGCCCGTGTTGAAGAGCGTACCTTTATCTGCTCACAGACCCAGGATGGTGCTGGGCCGACCAACAACTGGCAGGACCCAGCTCAGATGCGAGCGACTCTGACCGATCTCTTTAAGGGTTCCATGCGGGGCCGTACCATGTACGTGATTCCCTTTGTGATGGGTTCACTCGATGCGACCACTCCTAAGTTCGGTGTCGAAATTACCGACTCTGCCTATGTGGTTGTTTCTATGCGGATTATGGCCACTATCGGTTCCGATGTTCTTACCAAGATGTCCGAGACCAAGGCTTTCTTTGTGAAGGCACTGCATTCGGTGGGAGCTCCGCTTGAACCCGGCCAGCAGGATGTTCCCTGGCCCTGTAACCCCGAGAAGTACATTGTGCAGTTCCCCGAAGACCGTGAAATCTGGTCCTATGGGTCCGGTTACGGTGGTAATGCCCTGCTGGGTAAGAAGTGCTACGCACTCCGTATCGCTTCAGCAATTGGCCGCGATGAAGGTTGGATGGCAGAGCACATGCTGGTGCTCAAAGTAACCAACCCTGAGGGGCGTAGCAAGTTCATATCCGCGGCCTTCCCCTCAGCCTGCGGTAAGACCAACTTTGCCATGATGGATCCCACCATTGAAGGCTGGAAAACCGAGATGGTTGGCGATGACATCGCCTGGATCGAGTTCCGCGATGGCAGGCCCTACGTGGTGAACCCCGAGGCAGGCCTGTTTGGTGTCGCCCCCGGCACCGGCTGGTCCACCAACCCCAATGCAATGCGCGCAATTGCTCGGGGTAACACCATCTTCACCAATGTTGCCCTCACCGATGACAACTCTGTGTGGTGGGAGGGTAAGACCGATGAGGTCCCTGATCATCTGATTGACTGGCAGGGCAAGGACTGGACCCCTGATTCAGGGCGTCCGGCGGCTCACCCCAACTCACGTTTCTGCACCCCCATCGCCCAGGCTGACACTCTGGCCGAAGAATACTATGCACCCGATGGTGTACCGCTGTCAGCCATGATTTTTGGTGGCCGCCGCAAGACCACTATCCCGCTAGTTTCCGAGGCCACAAGCTGGGAGCAGGGTGTCTTCCGTGGCGTGACCCTCTCTTCAGAAACCACCGCCGCCGCCAAGGGCCAGGTGGGCCTTGTGCGCCGTGACCCCATGGCTATGCTTCCCTTCATCGGCTACAACGCCGGCGACTATATCCAGCACTGGATTGATCTGGGTAAGAAGCACGGCCAAGAGAACATGCCCAAGATCTACTACGTCAACTGGTTCCGCCGCACCCCCGATGGCGGGTTCGCCTGGCCCGGATTTGGTGAGAACAGCCGCGTGGTCAAGTGGATTTTCGACCGTTTGGAGGGCACCGCTGGTGGCCAGGAAACCTTCTTGGGCCTTGTCCCGACACCAGCGGACCTGGACCTGACCGGTCTTGAATTGAGTGAGGAAGAACTAACCGCTGCTCTTACCGTTAGCCGCGAAGAATGGGAAGAAGAACTGCCCGGTATTGACGAATGGCTGGTATTCTTAGGGGATAGAGTCCCCGCCGAAGTGCACGCTCAGCGCCAGGCCCTAGCTACTGAGCTAGGCAAGTAACCCCCCGCGGTTTCATATGTGAGCCCTTGAATTGATAAGGGTGTAGCTCATCTCAAAGTAGCCCGCAAGAGCCTAGCTCTTCCGGGCTACTTTTCTTTGTGCAGGATTAACACCTAGACGCCCCTAAATTGGGGGAGGAAGCTACCTTATATATTCTGTAGAATGCTATAAGAATGGCTGAAGACTGTACTGTATAGCCCTGTGCCCTCCCGAACAAAAACTGCCGGTTAGCCACCGGCGAGGTGAGTTGCGTAGCGGTGAGCGAGCTACTGCTTGCTTGTGTGGAAGGAATACAAGAGTGGGAAATTTGCTGAGCGTTAAAGAACTCACCAAGAACCACGAGCACCTCCGCGCCCTCAAGGGCGTTAACCTGGAGGTTGCCGCCGGTGAAATCGTAGGTCTTCTCGGCGAGAACGGCGCAGGCAAGTCGACGTTACTGTCCATCCTGGGGGGCTGGGACAGCCCCACGGGTGGCACCATTACCCTAGATGGTAAGAGCTACACCCCAAAGAATCCCGAAGAAGCCTTGGTGGCCGGTGTAGGCTCTATCCGCCAAAAATTTACTGTGGATTCTGAGCTGACCGTTGCCCAGGCAATCTTCCGCTCCACCCAGTATGCCGACGATGCTGAGGACGCTCTGGTAGCTCGCGCCCAAGAACTACTCTCCGAAATTGGTCTTGCTGTTGACCCCCGCGCCAAGATGGGAGATCTGGTGCGTGCAGAGCAGGCCCTGGTTGAAGTCGTCCGCATGGAGGCCGAAGAGACCCGCCTAGTCCTCATGGATGAAGTTGCCGCAACCTTCAACGACTTTGAAATCTACCAGCTTCATGAGGTGACCCGTAAGCTGGCAGCTGAGGGCCGCGCAATTATCTACATCACCCACCGTATCGATGAGATCCGCTCCCTGGCTCACCGTGCAGTGATTCTTTCTGAAGGCACCATTAGCACTGAAATTAACCCAGGTGCCATGACTACCGAGCAAATCGCCTTCAAGATGTTCAACCGCGAAATCGAGATGGGCGGTCGCCCCGATGACTTCGCTGGCCAAGACGCCAAGCTCATCGTCGAGAATCTCACCAGCTCCAAGGGCTCCCTAAATAAGGTGTCCTTCTCGGTTGACCGGGGTGAAATCTTTGGTCTGACAGGGCTACGCCGCTCCGGTATTAACGAGGTTGCTGCCGCCCTAGTCGGTGTTGACGAAACCGCCACTTTCGGCACTCTTAAAGTCAACGGGCAGGACGTCACCATTAGCTCACCCGGTGACTCTGCAGCACTCGGTATCGGCTACCTCTCCGATAACGATGACGAACTGGGCCTTGCCAACGAACGCTCTATTGCAAAGATCCTGATGGAAAGCGCAGGCCTTAAAGAACGACCAGAAGGCTTCTTGCACGAAGTATCCGCCTTACGGGAGGTCGCTGAACAGGTTCAGAAGCTCCGCATCAAAACCACTAACATCCAGGGCCAACTGGGTAAGCTCTCTGGCGGTGATCAGCAGAAAGTCGCCCTCGCCCAATGGATTACTACCGACTGTGAAATCCTGATTCTCAACCACCCTACTCGTGGCATTGACATGGGCTCTAAGAGTGAAATTTACAAGATGCTCATGGAGCTGACCGAAAAGGGGACCTCTATTATCCTCATTGGGTCAGACATGTCAGAACTTATCGGCCTGTGCCACCGCATTGCTGTTATGCGCTCCGGTGAAGTCGTTTCGGTCCAGCAGAATAAGGTAGCCACCGAAGACACCCTCATGGGCGAAGCCCTGGGGGAGGATCTGGTCTAGAGAGCTCGACCATAACTGAAAACAGGAGGGCTCCCGGCTCATCATAGCCGGGAGCCCTCCTGATTTAGGCTGGTGTGCCTTGGGGGATGAGGCCAGCTTACAAGGAAATCCTTGAAGCGATGGCATTGAGTTTGTGGCGTGCTAGAGCCAGGTTGGCAGTGTTGCGCTCAAGCACCAGGTAGACGAAAAGACCTGATGTTTCTGAAGTGTTAAGAACGTTGATCAGGTGGTACTGGGAGGAAAGAGTGATCATAATGTCCTCAATGTTCCCCTTGACATCAAGGTCAGCCATGGTCTTGAGCTTAGCCCGAACAACATTTGAGTTACCGGCAGCAGCTACCGTGAGGTCAAAACCAGGGGAACCACCAGCGGCAAGAGCCATACCCGATGAAATATCGACAAGAGCGGCACCGGTAGCGCCTTCAATGGAGAGCAATTCCTGAATGGAGGCATCAAGCTGTGACAAGATAATTCCTTTATCTATGTACCTGCCAGAAGAACACGACATCAATGGAGGAGTGCACCAGCAGGAGGCGGTACGGACGCAACCACCTACCCGCACCCTTGGCGTATGTGCGATGAAAAGGGTTGCGCCCTCGAGTTTTTACTTACCTATCATACTACTTTGCCACTCTCACACACCCCCAACATGTGCAGGAAACCCGGCTAAAGTAGAGTTCAAGCGCCAGAAGTCGGCTGATGACAGCCTGGCTTGAAACCTGAAACCATATAGCTGAAACTTAAGGTTGAAGCAATAATCGCCCCATCACTATGTCTAAGGAGCTGGACCTTGTGCGCCTCACTGCCTTTTCAGATGTTTCCCTGCGCGTACTGATGCTACTTTCTGGGCTGGACGGTCACCAAATCTCAACCCAGAAAATTGCTGAGGGTGTAGGAACCCCCTATAACCACGTTGCCAAATCTGTAGCCTTCCTGGCAAATATGGGTCTGCTCGAATCAACCAGAGGCCGCACCGGCGGCATCCGCCTCTCCGAAAAAGGCGCTTGTGCAACCGTCGGGCAGGTCCTCCGTGCCACCGAGGGCGACATACCTATGGTTGAATGTGAAGGCGAAACACATACTTGCCCCATGCGCAATTCCTGCTCCTTGCGCGTAATCCTAGCTAACGCTCGTGAAGAGTTCTTCAAGATTCTCGATCCGGTCGTTATTTCTGAGCTACCCAACGAAGCCCAGATGGGCCCGGTTTTCCTTGAACTCGGACTTGGCCCCCTTGGCTCCGCCAGAAAAACCACGGCCGGTAGCTTAAACTAACAAAAGCACCGAGGCCGCTGTCGGTTTTAAAACCGGCAGCGGCCTTTCCAATCCCTAATACTGGTATGAAGTATGCTAAATTGAAAGTGGTTTATCAACAACCTGTCACTAAGGAGCACTCATGCTATCTGCCAAATCCCGCCCCATCATCGAGGCAACCCTCCCCGTCATCGCCGAACGCATCAACGACATCACCCCCGACTTCTACCGCCGCATGTTCGCCGCCCGCCCCGACCTCATGGACGGCATGTTCTCACGCTCATCCCAACTCGAAGGCACCCAGCCCAAAGCACTAGCAGGCTCCATCGCAGTCTTCGCCTCCTACATCCTGGCCAACCCCGACAGCTACCCCGACGAAGTCCTCTCTCGCGTAGCCCACAAACACGCCTCACTGGGCCTGCGCGAAGAAGAATACCCCACCGTCTACAAGTACCTCTTCGAAGCCATCGCCGCCAACCTAGGCGACATCCTCACCCCCGAAATCGCAGAAGCCTGGACCGAAGTCTACTGGCTCATGGCCGACGCCCTCATCAAACTTGAAAAAGGCCTCTACGCCTCACAAGCCAATGAGGTCATGTTCGCCCCCTTCCGCCTCCTAGAGCGCAAAGAAACCGGCGAGAACGTCATCGACTTCACCTTCGAAGCCGCCAACGCCGTAGCCATGACCGACGCCGTAGCAGGCCAGTACGTCTCCATCGTCACCAAAGCAAAAGATGGCCTCCGCCAGGCCCGCCAGTTCACCCTGCTCCCCTCCCAGAAGAACCAGCGCCGCGTAGCCATCAAACTCGACACCGCAGGCGAAATGACCCCCATCCTGCACGAACTCGCAGTCGGCGACATCGTCGAGGTCTCCAACCCCTACGGCGACGTCACCCTGGGCGCTTTTGGCGATGACGCAACCAAACCCCTCTACCTCTTCTCCGCAGGTATCGGTGTAACCCCCATGATCGCCTTCCTCTCCGAACTCGCCGCCAGCGGCTCAGAGCGCGAAGTCGTCGTAGTTCACGCCGACCGCTCAACCGCTACCTGGCCCCTACGCGAGGAGATGGCCAGTTATGTTGAGAAACTCAAGAACGCCCGCCTGATTTCCTTCCTCGAAACCACCGGTGAAGGCGACTACGAAGGTCGCGTTGATATCTCCAAGCTGGAGGTACCCGCCAACGCCTCCGCCTACCTGTGCGGCCCGTTGCCCTTCATGCAGGGTGTACGCTCACAGCTCGTTGAAGCGGGTGTACCCGGCCAGCAGATCCAGTACGAGATCTTCGGCCCCGACCAGTGGATGCTCCACGACCAGGCCCGCGCCTAACCCTCCGGCCTAGGCCCGCGCCTAACCCTCCGGCCCAGGCCCGCGCCTAACGGTTAAAGATAGAGCGCGGTGAACCTACCTTCGCCTGCTGACCCTCTCAGGTGCTCGCGCTGGGGTGCTCGCCCCTGATTCACGCCAGCCCCGAGCCAGCAGGCTCCCGGTAGGTTCACCGCGCTTCTACATCTTCATACAAAAGCGCCCGCCCTGTTTCCTAGCCCCGCAGATGAAGCGACTAGAATTTAGCTAGACTTTATAAAGAATTTTTCTAGAATTGAATAAGAAGTTAGGCTAAAGCTAGAAAGGTAGAGCCGGGATATGGCCAAGGAAGCTATTTAGGGGAGATCGATTATGCCCACCAGAGCGCAGGAAGCGTTTGAACGATTCGGAGCTGTTCTTGACCAGGAAGCTGGACGGTACGGTATTGAGAATCTAGAGGCCTTGCCAGGGGATTACTATCTGGCCGAGATTGACGGTGACAGGGTTGCCGTAGCATCTACCTACCGGACCATCAAAACTGGGTCATCACAGATCTCGATTTCAAACAAAAAGGTCGAGGGCCTGCTGGAGGTAGCGGAGGATTACAAGGCAACTCCAGTCCTTGGCTATTACGTTGAAGACAATGGTCGAGGAGCAAAGGACTTAGTTCTGATTAAACTTGCTTTCTTCTCGGAAGAAAGCAAGAGGCTGGGGCCAGGGCGGGTCTTCAACTACACATTGTCAGGAGGATATTACTACGGACACGAAGCATTCCGTTCCCTCGATCTGGAAGCATACCGAGACTTTCTTTACTGCGCGGTCCGCTTCTCAACTACTGACAAGCCCGAAGTAAGGTACGTTTAGCCGCGAGGAAATAAAACAATAGCTCCGGGGGTATATCCTCTATTTCAGGACAGTCGACCGTTCCGGAGCTCTCACCTATACCCTAGCAGGTGTATCAATGAAGTCAAGAAGAAAATATCAGCTGAGTGATTTAGAGCGCTGGTTTTCGGCACCGCGTATGTCACGCTTCAAGAGCTCTGACAAGGCTGAAGACCTTTATGTGTGGAATACTCGAGTTGCGAAGGCGCTCCTTGAAGATATTCAACACATAGAGGTCTTGCTTCGCACCACAATCGATAGGGCCATGAGCGCCGAAAATGGCGACGACTGGATAGTTGATATCTCTTACTTTGACTCAAACTATAGAGGTCGTGGTAGGGTCTCAAACGGTCATGACGCAAGCTATACGAGAAATGTTTATAAAGCGATTCAGCGTTCTGGTCAGCCCTATTCCACCGCCACAAAGGGAAGAATCATCGCCGAATTGTCTTTCGATCATTGGCGCTTCTTACTGACTGCGTCTAAGGAACCCACTGCTTGGATGTACATCAAACGACATTTGCCGGACTACACTGTAGGCGGCAAGCCTCGTCAGGATTTTGAAAATGCCGTGATATATGCGTTGTATCTGAGAAACCGGCTATCACATCATGAACCTGTCACGCGAAGAACACTCCGCGAAGAGTACCTGTATCTTCGTGAAGCTACCCAGAAACTGAATCAGTTAGCTCAGTGGCTTGATGCTGATGCTGCTGTGTGGATCCGGTCTCACTCACGAGTCCAAAAACTATGGAGAAGCCGGCCAAGGGATGAATTGCGAGATGCACTATGGCTGCGTAAACATCCTCTGTATTGAGGCATAAAGCCATAGTTATACTGACTTTTAAAGAGCAGATAAGTCGTAGGCAGACCCATCAGATAAAAGCGCCCGCCCTGTTTCCTAGCCTCTCAGCTAGAAACAGGGCGGGCGCTCTTTGCCTTCAGAAAAAGCAGGAGGTTCCTTAGCCCTCGCGCACAATCTTCAAAATAGTGTCACGCACACGCTCCATCGTGGCCACATCGGGAGCCTCAAGATTCAGACGCAGGAAAGGCTCAGTGTTTGAGGGGCGCAGGTTAGCCCACCAGCCCTCAGTCTTATGCTCAAAAGTGGTACCGTCCATATCAGAAACCTCAACGGTATCACCAAAGTGAGCGGCAACGCGGGCAACAGCACCAGCCTTGTCCTCAATCTCAGAGTTAATCTCCCCGGAGGCAACGTAGGGAGCGTACTTCTCAGCCAGCTCGCTCAGCGGAACCTCAACCTCACCCAGCGCCGCCAGAACATGCAGAGCAGCCAGCATACCGGTGTCAGCGTTGAAGAAGTCCTTGAAATAGTAGTGAGCCGAATGCTCGCCACCAAAAACACCCTTTTCATCTGCCATAACAGCCTTGATGAAAGAGTGACCCACACGGGTCTTAATGGCACGGCCACCCAGCTTCTCAACCAGCTCAGGCACAGCCTTAGACGTAATCAGGTTGTAAATAATGACCGGGTTATCGTTACCTTCAGCCTGGGCACGCTTAATCTCGCGCTCAGCAACCAGTGCGGTAATAGCCGAAGGCGTGACAGGCTCACCCTTCTCATCAATCACGAAGCAACGGTCAGCATCGCCATCGAAAGCCAAACCAATGTCAGCACCGTGCTCCACAACAGCCTTCTGCAAATCCACCAGGTTAGCTGGCTCCAGCGGATTAGCGGGATGATTGGGGAAGGTGCCGTCCAACTCAAAGTAGAGGGGAAGGATTTCCAAGGGCAGGCCAGGCAGAATGGTATCACCCAAAACAGCGGGAGTAGTCAAACCGCCCATACCGTTACCGGCATCGACAACAACCTTGAGCTTACGGATACCCGAAAGATCCACCAGATTGCGCAGGTACTCGGCATAAGCCTGAAGCACGTCCTTCTCAGAGACGGTACCGGTAGCCTCAACAGCGGGGATAGCGCCCTCATCCAGGTACTTCTGGGCCAGGTCACGAATATCGTACAAGCCGGTTTCAGAAGAAAGCGGAACAGCGCCCGCCTTGGACATCTTCATACCGTTGTACTCAGCGGGGTTATGCGAAGCAGTAAAGGTAACGCCAGCGGCATTCTCAATGCCACAGGCAAAATAGAGCTCGTCAGTAGAAATCAGGCCAATATTAATGACATGAGCGCCTCGAGCGGTTACCCCCTCGGCAAAAGCCTGCATGAACTCGGAGCCGGAGGGCCGCATATCCGCGCCCACCAGCACATTCTGACCAGCTAAATCGAGAACGTCCACGAAAGCGGCACCGGTCGCACGAACGGTCTCAGCGGTAATGGTTTCACCTACGATACCGCGAACATCGTAGGCCTTAAAAGATGCGGTTAAATCAATAGTATTCACAAGAGCCAAGTTTACGGGGCGCCAGCGGCTTTAGACAGTTTCCATGCGAATTTGTCGGGGATTTATGGCAATAAACACCAGCAATTTAGATAATAATTTTATGCCTATGGCACCTAAGGCATGGTTGTATGGTGTACATGGCTGAACTTTTTTCTCTTGATAACCCGATTCAGAATTATGCCTGGGGTTCATACGAGACCTTAGCTCTCATGCGCGGGGCCCCAGCCCCCACCGAACAACCCGAAGCAGAGCTCTGGGTAGGTGCCCACCCCGCAGCTCCCTCCGTAGCACACGTAGACGGCGGCACCTACACCCTTGACGCACTGGTTGCAGAGCAGCCCAACCGCTTCCTCAACGCCCAGCGCACCAATGATGTCTTCCCCTTCCTCTTCAAAATTCTGGCTATTGAATCGCCTCTTTCCATCCAGGTGCACCCCACCGACGAGCAGGCCCAAGCAGGCTTTGCCGACGAGAACGCCCGTGGCATACCCCTGAACGATCCGGCACGCAACTACAAGGACACCTTCTCCAAACCTGAAACCGTCATTGCCCTCTCAGAGATGCGCATCCTAACCGGCGTGCGCAAGTTCTCTGAGCTCTCGGCTATCGCCGAGCATTTCAAGCTCCGCTGGCTGGCTGGCGCCTTAGATGCCTCCAAGACCCCCAAACAGCTTCTCACCGCAATTATCCGAATGTCACCGCAAGCCTCCGCCACCGCCCTTGAGCAAACCCTTGCAGCAGCCCGCAGCTGGGCACAAAAGAACGGAGCCGTGGACGGGCGCGAATCACTGGCCGCTGGCGTAGCCGAACTAGTCAACCTCATTGACTCTAAATACCCCGGCGACCGCGGCCTGCTGGTTGCCCTGGTCATGAACCTGGTCTACCTGGCACCGGGTGAATCGGTCTATACCCCCGACGGGCAGGTGCACGCTTACATCTCCGGCACCGCCATCGAACTCATGAACCCCTCCGATAACGTCATGCGCGCAGGGCTAACCCCCAAACACCTTGACGAGGAAGAACTCATCAAGATTCTGGGGGAGCGACAAGACGCACCGGTCATTCAGCGCCCAACCCCCACCAGCGACGGCACCGCAGAATACTCCATGTGGGACAAACGCCTCAGCATCACCCACCTGGTCCTTGAGCAAGGTCAAGAAATTGAACTCCCCCTTAGCGGTGTTGCGATCGCCCTGTGCACCGCTGGTACCATGGTGGTTCGCGATGACGATAAGACCTTCACACTAGGCGGAACCCAAGCCGTGATGTACACAGGAGAATCCGCTACCCTAAGCCTTAGCGGCCAGGGCCAGCTCTACATCGCCTGTCAGAGAGCATCATAGGTCAGGTCCCCTCCAAAGGGCCCCCTCGAAGCCTGGGCAAGGACAACCTGACGCCCCAGCCGGTGGCTAACCAGCTAAAAACCAGTACCTTAAGGAAACGATGAAAATTATTTTAACTGTGACCGGCCTAGACCACGAGGGCATCATCGCCGGTGTGACAGGCAAGCTCGCTGAACGCAAAGTCAACATTGAAAACCTCTCCCAGACCCTCATGCAGGGTTACTTCACCATGATTCTGCAGGGCAGCTTCGATGAGACCAGCCAGTCCATCACCGAGCTGCAAGAAGCCATGAAACCGGTTCAGGAAGCTCAGCGCGTTCAGATTCGTATTCAGTCTGATGCAATCTTCCAAGCCATGCACAACCTCTAGGAGCTACCGCACCATGTTCCGCTCCGATAATATTCTTGAAACCCTACAGATGATCGAGGAAGACAAACTCGATATTCGCACAGTCACCATGGGCATCTCACTGCTGGACTGCGCTGACTCCAGGGGCGCTATTGCTCGCCAGAAAATCTACGACAAAATTACCTCCCGCGCCGCCCGCCTGGTTGAAGTCGCTGAAGGCATTGAGGCTGAGCTCGGTATCCCCATCATCAATAAGCGCATCTCCGTCACCCCTATCGCTCTGGTTGCCGGCGCCTCCGACGACGAGGACTATGTAGAGTTCGCAAAAACCCTGGACGCTGCGGCAAAAGCCGTGGGGGTGAACTTCATCGGCGGTTTTACTGCCCTGGTTGATAAGGGCTCCACCCCCGCTGATGAAAAGCTCATGCGTTCTATCCCACGTGCCCTCAACGAGACTGACGTGGTCTGTGCCTCTGTCAATATTGGGTCTTCCCGCGCCGGTATCAACATGAGCGCGGTCAAAACCATGGGCGAGGTTATCCGCCAAACAGCCGAGGGCTCGGCAGAAGCCCACGGCTTTGGTTGTTCTAAACTGGTTGTCTTTGCCAACGCCGTATCCGATAACCCCTTCATGGCCGGTGCTTTCCACGGCGTGCAGGAAGCTGACGCTGTGATCTCCGTAGGTGTTTCGGGCCCCGGCGTGATTAAGCGCGCCCTGGAAAAGGTGCGCGGTGAATCCTTTGATTCCTGCGCTGAGGCCATTAAAAAGGCAGCCTTCAAAATAACCCGCATGGGCCAGCTGGTTGGCACCTTAGCCGCTGACCGCCTGGGTGTTGACTTCGGCATCGTAGACCTTTCCCTGGCTCCCACTGCTGAGGTGGGCGACTCCGTAGCGCACGTGCTCGAAGAGATGGGCCTGGAATCCGTGGGAACCCACGGAACCGTTGCCGCCCTGGCCCTACTCAACGATGCCGTCAAGAAAGGCGGGCTCATGGCCTGCTCCCATGTGGGTGGACTTTCTGGCTCCTTTATCCCCATCTCTGAGGATATCGGCATGATTGATGCCGCCGCAGCCGGGAAAATCACCCTGGATAAGCTCGAAGCTATGACCGCCATCTGCTCGGTCGGCCTGGACATGGTCGCTATCCCCGGTGATACCACCGCAGCTACCATCTCAGCCATGATTGCCGATGAGGCAGCTATTGGCGTGATGAACCACAAGACCACCGCTGTGCGAGTTATCCCCGCAATCGGTCTTGAGGTGGGCCAGATGGTCGAGTTCGGTGGACTGCTAGGCCGCGCACCGGTCATGCCCGCCCACCCCGAATCCGCTGAGGCTTTCGTGGCTCGTGGTGGGCGGATCCCGTCCCCGGTTCACGGCTTCCGTAACTAAAGACAAAAACAGAAGGGGCCGGCCAGTTACGCACTGACCGGTCCCTTCCGCTTTAAGAGAGCTCAGAGCTGCGGGGCTCAACCCAGTTAGCGCCCACTAACACAGAGCAGGCACCTAGAAGCTGGGGAAAAGCTCCAAGGTTTGCAGGCCGTTAGAACCCAAAGAACCGTCCGCGAGGGCTTTCTTGCCTGCAGGGTCAGGGTAAACACGGCTGAGTAAGGCAAAGTAGGCGGCATCACGCACGCCATCGAGTTGCCCCTTGTTGCTCTCATAGTAGGGGAAGCTAGCGGGGTTGTTAGTCCACCGGGCAGCTACACCGTAGGCCTGCTCCAGCTTCTTGCCGCCGGGGGTGGCCCAGGCAGGCAGGCCCAGATCAACAAAGATCTTAGCTGCGTGGCTGGCAGGGAGTAGAGCATAGTGCGTGTAGGCAATTCCCTTCTTGCCCTTATCGGGGCCCCCATGCCAGTTAGAGGTTGCACTGCGATCGCGTTCCAGGGGCATCTCGCCCTTGTCATCAACACCTTTAATGAGCAGTGTTTCCCAACGGTCCTTAGCCTGCTGAAGCAGAACCTTATCGCCCAGGTAACCGGCTACGCAGGCCTCCGTCAGCACCCCCCAGAAACCGTGGTTATTATCCCTGTCAGAGGTGGAATGAGGCAGAACCAGGTTACGGAGGAAGTCTTTGAAGGTTGCATTATCCCATTGGCCGCATACCTGAGCCCAGTAGGCTGCCAGAATCATGTGCGCTGAGTTGAAATTCAAGTCAGCCTCCCCCTGGCGAGTACTTACCGCGGTGAGGGTACTGGCCCAGGCATCAATAATCTGGAGTGCCTTGAGCGCATACTCCGTCTCCCGAGTGATGCGGTAGCGGATAGCTAGGCGGTAGGCTACGCGGACATCACGGCTAAAAATGGCACCACTTTTAGGGCTGGTGTTAACACCGTTCGCGTCATAGTGAGGTGCAGGTGCCAGGTCTGCTACCGGGCTAGGCTGATAAGACAATTCACGGGCGCAACGGTTCAAGAAAGTAGCCAGCTTGTCCTGGTTCTGGCGCAGGTAGGCGAAGTCCTTTTCGTGGACCAAGATGCTGGGGTTGGCTTTAATAATCCGGTCAGGATTGATAGCGTAGCTTGCCTGTGCTGGGTCTTGGACCAGGGTTGTTCCTAGTCCTGCTAGGGCCACAGAGCTTAAGAGGCCGCTGAGGGCTTGACGCCGAGAAGCGTACATACTAAATCTCCTCCTAGTGAGGGGTTGAGGGGTAGACCTAAGCTGATATTTCTAGGGCAGTCTTATTTGGTGTAGAGCTTGATATTGTCAATGGTTGCCGAACCCTCGTAATAGTTCAGGTGCGGGATACCAATGACAAAGTTATCCGGGTAAGCCGACCCCTCAGGCCACATATCCTTATCAAAGCTACCGAAGGGGCCCTCAAAGGTGAGAGTCTGGTTCAGAGAACCATCGTACTCATCAGCGGTCTGGTTGTAGTGCCAGATGGAGTGCTGTCCGTCCTGATCTACGAAGGGGCGCTCATTGCGGATCGTGGTGTGGCCGATGTAGCGGAAATTGCCGGTCAGTTCGGTGACGTAGCTGTCCTTGGTGCGCTCAATAGCAATGGTGTAGGTTTCTTTAGGCATCAGTTCAGGCTCAAGCTCAGCGGTAGCAACAATCGTTGCACCGGGAACATCACCAACACGCAGGCCACAGGGAGTGGGCATGACGAACTGGTTGTAGGCGAAGCTCGGGTCACGGAAGCTGTTGCCGTCAAAGAAGATCTGGTTGATACCGTTTGCCTTTGAGAGGCTATAGGGGTATACCTCCTGGGTGGCGGGGTTGCAGACAGAATAGTTCTTAGCCCATGAGGCATCAACAGAGTAGGTATCCATGCCTACCTTGCGGTGGCTGTGGATGAAGATGTTGTTGTGGGGAGCCGGGCGGGCGTAGTCCATGATGGAGAGCAGATAGTAGCCGTTCTCCTTGGTCACATCGCCCCAGGGTGCGGCGCAGGGGTCAACGGTGCCTGAACCACCCTGAGAGTAGTCACCACGGCGAACCCAGGGGAAGTT